>CAJCIM010000129.1 GCA_903970395.1 Acidobacteriaceae bacterium | reverse complement strand
CGTTGCGGAAGAGAAGCGTGCCGTTGGCGGCGCGGGCGCGCCGGCAGGCGATACAGAAGGTGCGGGCGTGGCCGAGATGGAGATAGCCTGTGGGGGATGGGGCGATGCGGCCTCGATACGGCTTCTCCATACGGAATAGTTTAGCGGCGGAAGATGTTTGCCGTGGAGATTCGTGCAGCGGAAGCCTGGATCAGCATGGGCGGTGTGAGCGGCCTCTGGATTCTTCGCGCGTTGCGCTCAGAATGACACTTCTAAAATTATTGCGTAGCGCCTACATGTAATCCACGCCGTATTTGACGGGGATCTGGGTGAAGGCGATGCGCGTGGGCGCGGATTCGCGCGCGGGGAGCATGCCGGCGAAGTGCAGGGTGGTGTGGCCGTACTTGAGGTTGAGCTTGTCCATGGTGTGGGAGAGCTCGGCGCGGTTGGCAGGGTCGGCGAAGAGGGACTGCTGGTGATCGTCTTCATGGATGAGACGGGTGAGGGTGATGCCGACGAAGAAGGGCTTGTTGAAGAGCTCGCCGGTGGGGCGCTGCGCCCAGATGCCGCGCACGGCTTCGAGCAGGGTGAGGGTGTCGTTGCAGGCGGCGAAGCGCGCCTCCATGCCCCAGCCCTGGTGGTGGATGCCGGAGAAGTGCTTTTTGGCGCGGGTGGCGCGAGCGGTTTGCTCGCGGGTGAGCGCGTAGCGGATGGTGACGGAGAGCGCGCCGCAGTAGAACTTTTCCATGCGCAGCCGCATCGCTGCCTTGTGCAGCAGCTTGTGGGCGACGGCCCAGGAGCCTTCCGGCGTGCGGTGCTCGGGCGCAAGGACGTGGGAGTGGCCAAGGGACTTCTGGATGTCAGGATTGGTGGAGTTATTGCTGGAGGTGTCTTCGCCGGTCTGGTGGCCGCGGAGCCAGTGGTACATGCGGTCGCCCCAGACGGAGTTGAAGAGCGCGTGCATGGCGGCGCGATCCAGAGCCAGCAGTTGCGGCATGGTGGTGATGCCTTTGGCGGCGAGGTTCTTCTCCATGCGCGCGCCGACGCCCGGGAGGTCGCGGAGTTCAAGGTGCGCGATGCTCTGCGGGAGCTGCGAGGGGAGCAGCCCGATGAGGCCGTCGGGCTTCTGCATGTCGCTGGCGACCTTGGCGAGGTAGCGGTTGGGCGCCATGCCGATGGAGCAGCGGAGTGTGCTACCAACGTCGTCCTTGATGGCCTGCTTGATGGCGAGTGCGATCTTGCGCGCGTTAGGAGGCTGGCGCTCGCGGCCCATGAGCTGGCAGACCATCTCGTCGATGGAAGGGTTGTGGCTGACGGGGCAGATGCGGTCGACGGCTTTGCTGATGTCGTGCGAGAACTTTGCGTAGACGGAGTGGTCGCTGGAGACGAGCACGATGTTGGGGCAGAGCTGGCGGGCTTCGGCGACTTTAGTGCCGGTGCGGATGTTGAGGGCCTTGGCCTCGTAGCTGGCGGCGATGAGGGTGCCGGTGTCGGCCATGGTGGCGGTGACGCCGAGCGGCCGGTTGCGGTACTCGGGGTGTAGCTCCTGCTCGACGGACGCAAAGAAGCTGTTGAGGTCGATGTGGAGGAAGCCGAAGAGGTCAGGTTGGGCGTTCGCGGATTGATTTGCTGCGAACTCGTCATCGAAGGTCATAGAGAAGAGCTACTCAATCAATTTTATTTTATTCGATTTTATTTCTCCGTATAGATACGGCTGGCTTCTTGAAAGGGCAAGTATGGCGTGGATGATTCTGCGGGCGCGGAAAGTTGTTATGCGATTCAGATCTTCCGATGCACATTTTTAAGCAAAGGTGCAACGCATTTTTAATGGCCCATTCATGAGAAAAAAGTAGCAGTCCCATCCGTCTCACGAATTACTTACAGAAATCTACTGGTCGATAACGAAGGATCTGAGAAGTACTCCTCGCTTGGCTAATACCTTGTTGTTTGTTTTCCCGTTGGAGGCTGTTGTTTCATGAAACGATTTTTTTATTTGTTGCTCGTCCTGTTCTTTGGGGTGAGCTTGGGTTGGGGTCAGGTTGTCTCAACAAATGGTGGCGCGATTGAAGGCGAGATTACGGATTCGACGGGAGCAAGTCTTCCGGGCGCAACGGTGGTCATCTCCAACCCCGCGACAGGTTCTACAAAGACGGTAAAGACGGATTCAGCCGGGTTCTACAGCGTGGGTCCGCTGATCCCGGGCGACTACAAAGTCAACGTCACGATGGAGGGCTTCGAGAGGCTGGAAGTCTCCACCGTGATCAAGACGGGTACCGCAACATCGGGTACGTTCAAGATGACCGTTGGTAAGACGTCCGAGACGGTTGAGGTGAGCACTGGCGATGTGCAGGTAAACACGGACCAGGCGGGCGTGAGTGACGTGTTGACCGCAGAGCAGATCAAGACGCTGCCTGTGAACGGGCGCAACTTCCTAGATCTGGCGCAGGTGGAGCCGGGTGTGATTCTGCAGCCGGGCAGCACGTTTGATCCGACCAAGGCAGGTTACTCGGCGATTTCGGTTGGCGGCGTATCGGGACGTACGACGCGTATCCTGCTCGATGGCCAGGACATTACAGACGAGGGTGTGGGCACGACGATCTTGAACGTGTCGGAGGGCGCGATTGGTGAGTTCCAACTGAACCGGTCGACGCAGGATGCATCCGGTGAAGTGACGTCGACGGGACAGGTGCTTGTTTCGACGCAGTCGGGCACGAACGCGTATCACGGCATGGCGTTTTATAACTTCCAGGACGCGCGCGCGCTGTTTGCGGATGCGAACGTGAACTCGATCAACACGGTGACGGGTGCGACGCTGAAGAACCCGTACTACCAGCGGAACCAGTTTGGCGGCAGCGTGGGTGGCCCTATCATTCACGACAAGCTGTTCTTCTTTGCCAACGTCGAGCGCATCAAGCAGGCGTCGCAGACGCCGGCGAACCTTGGCACAACGTTTTCTCAGATCAACTCCCAGTTTCCGAACATCACGACGCCGTACAAGCTGACCTACTCGACGGGCCGGTTGGATTACACCGGCCCCCTCGGCGGGCATTACTTCTTCCGTGGCGCGTATAACGTGGATGCGGCGGACCGTAACCCGAACTTCTATGAGCTGTACTCCAACCGCGACAATACGTACGGTTTCGCTGGCGGCGCGGACTTCCAGCATGGCGCGTTCACGCACTCGTTCCGCGGCAGCTACGAGAAGTTCCACAACTTCCTCATCGACCATACGCAGGGGAACTCTTCGATCTATGATCCGATCCCTGGATTCACGCTGACCTATACGGGCAACATCGCGTTTGGCCCCAACGGGAATGCGCCGCAGGCAACATTCCAGTCGGACAAGCAGTTCCGGTACGACGGCAGCTGGACGCATGGAGCGCATATCGTGCGCTATGGGTACAGCCTCAACCGCATTCTGGAGGGTACCTTCTTTGCCGCAGACAGTCTATCGCCGACGGACAGGATTACCGCGGCAACAGCGTTGAACGGCGCGGTAACGAGCTCTAACCCGAATGCGTATGAATGCTACGACCCAAACACTAACTCATACGGTACAACAGCGTGCCTGGGCGATCCTCTAAATGGTTACTCTACAAACCGACTGACCCTCGGCAACGGCCTGGGCGCGGAGAACGAGTTCCCGGCGTTCGGATTGCCGGGCGGCGGACAGTTCGACTGGCGCGAGGGCGCGTACCTGCAGGACAACTGGAAGGTGACGACCGGATTTACGCTAACCGCGGGGCTGCGGTGGAGCGTCGATACGGGCCGAGCGAACCAGGACCTGAATCCACTGCTGTGCTCGGATATCAACACGAAGTTCGTGGGGCTGCCGTCGGGCTGCACTTCACCGACGACGCCGCTGTACAGTCTGTGGAACCCCTCTTATACGGGCAAGGTGCATCAGCCGTATGCGAACTTCGCACCGCAGGCCGGCTTTACGTATGCGCCGGGCAATCACAAGACGGTGTTCCGTGCAGGTGCCGGCATCTTCTTTGAGAACGATGTCTTCAACAACGCCAGCAACGCACGCACGAACGACCTGAAGCAGGCGCTTGGAAATGCGACCCTAACCACTGCGTGCAGTTCGTTCTCGCTGAATTTCCCGGATGGTTCGATCGTGACGTCGGTCAACGGCGTTTCGCTGAAGACGTTGTGCCACGAGGCCGTGAATCAGGCTGCCCCGTCGTTCATCGCACTGCAAAAGCAGTATCAGTCGATCCAAGCGGCCAATCCGGCGGTGAACGGAGCGTTTATTGGTAACACGCTTACGATTAACGGACAGTATGGACCGAACTACCGCACACCCTATGGCGAGCAGTACAACTTCGGCGTGCAGCGTGAGATCCGGCGCGGCATGATCCTGAGCTTGGACTACGTTCACAACTCGACAATCCACATTGGCCAGACGCTGGATCAGAACCACGTCGGCGCAGCGCGTACGTTCAACCAGACGAACGCGCAGCAGGCTGTCACCGCTACGCTGCAAGTTACCTGTGGCGGAGCGACCAGTGTGCAGGCTGCCATTACGCCGGGCGGTTGCCCGGGCGGTTCTGGTGGATCCGGTGCGGCGAAGTTTGCGACAATTACGGACTTCGCTGAAAACGGTCTGGACAGTGCAGTGACGTTCAACGGCGGCAATCCGGCGAGCTACAGCAAAAAGAACGTCAACGATGTAACAAATGCAGCGGCAGCGTTCCCTGGCTTGAACCCGGCGCTGGGCACGGGCAGCTTCATCGCTCCTATCGGCCGCTCCGGCTATGACGCTTTGCAGGCTGTGTTCAAGGAACAACGGGCACATCCGCTTCCGGGCCTGGAGAGCGCGAACCTGCAAATCTCTTACAGCCTGTCGCGCGTTGTGACGACGGCCTCGTCATCGGCGGGGACTGGGTCATCGGATGAATTCTTCGAGACGTCAGTGATCGATAACGATAACCCTTCGGCGTTCATCGGCCGCGCATCGCTGGATCATAAGAACGAGATCTCCTTCGCCGGTTCAACGCTGATCAAGCACGGTCCACGCGTTTCGCTGATCGGGCACTTCTACTCTGCGCCTCCCTCGACACTGACGCTGGATACCGAGCAGACGACCGGCGGTATCTTCCAGACGGACGTGACGGGTGACGGTACAACCGGTGACGTTGCTCCAGGAACCGGGGTGGGTGCGTACATGCATTCGATTACTCCACGAAACCTGGGCAAGTTCATCAGCACCTTCAACCAGACGCAGGCAGGCACACTGACACCTGCTGGCAAGGCGGTTGCCGCCAGCGGGCTGATCACGCAGGCGCAGCTTGTGCAGATCGGTGCTGCGATCCAACCGATCTCTCAGCTTCCGCAGACGAACGGTGTCTTCAACCCAACGTACCGCCAGATGGACGGTTCTGTGACGTATCCCGTGAGACTGGACCGTCTCCGGGAGGGCATGTCGCTTGAGCCGGGCATCGCTTTCTACAACCTGGGCAACTTCTCCAACTTCAGCTCGGATACTTCCACGTTGCAAAATACAACGACAGCTGGCGCGGTGAACAATACCGCGGCAGGTTTCGGCAATATCACGGGTGTGAATACACTGACAACGCAGGCTTCCACGCGTACGGTGCGCAATGTCGGCACCTTTGCGCAGGGAGCACAACGGACAGTGGAGTATCAACTGAAGTTGAACTTCTAACGGAACGCGAGACGAATGAAGGGGCCGCTCGATGCGGCCCCTTCGTTCGTTTTCTGATAGAAAGCTTGGAACTGTTGTTTCGCTCGATGGATGATGACTGTTACTTCGAGGCTACGGTGAGCGTGAAGTAGTAGCTGTTTCTATCGTCGAAAGAGCTAATGCTCTTGGTGTTGGACTTGACGCCGTTGGACTCTGCCCAAAGCTCGTAGTCGCTGTTCTGAGAGAGCTGACCGAAGCGGAAGTGGCCAGCGTCGTCGCAGATGTACGTTTTTATACTGAGAGTGCGGGTGTCCTTAAGGTAGACGACTGAGCCGCCGAGCGGCGAGTCGGCTTTGTTGACGACTTTGCCGTCGACGGTGCGCTCAATATGGTGCGCCGACTGCGCAGCGGACGCCGATGGGGCGAGCGACAGAGTGACGGGAAGCGCGAACGCGGCCATGGATGCCGCCAGGAGCAGGTGTCGTGCAGACTTACTCATCGTCATCTTCGTCTTCATCATCTAGCAGGTCGTCCTCTTCATCATCGTAACCCTCATCGTCGACGGGTGCGAGTTCAAGGGGATCGCTGGAGACGATTTCGAGGTCGGTACCGCACTCGTCGCAGGTGACGACTTCACCTGCCTCTACGTCATCGACATCGATATCGAGCGGGTTGTCGCATTCCGGGCAAACGACTGGCATACAAGCTTCTCCTGTTGAGGGGCACGATGGACGTGCAGTTAACGTTTCGCGTCACGCAGCGGGCGAGTACGATGAAGTAAGCAGAATTTCGTCCCCGACCAAACTGAGCCGCTACCCTAGTTCTAGCGGGAGAGGCAAGGCGCGTCAACCTTGTGTTGCGAGAACGGGCGACGCAGTTGCCTCATCACGAAAACCGGAGACCAGAATGGACCTTGTGGCAGACCACAACAGGCGAAAGCGGGTAGGGCGAGCAGTATGGCTTATGGCAGCGGTAACGGCAGGCGCAGCCTGCGCGGCGACGGCGCAGCAACCTATCGGCGGTCTGCCGGTTGCGAAGGCTGACCCGAAGATCGCAGCGGCGATTGCGAAGATTTCGCCGGACAATGTGAAGGCGGACATTGCAAAGCTGGTCACTTTCAAGAACCGTTCGACGCTGTCGAGCATGGATACGGATCTTCCCGAGGGAACTGGCGTGACGGCGGCTGCGGACTGGATCTACAGCGAGTATCAGCGGATCTCCGACGAGTGTGGCGGCTGCCTGGAGGTGAAGCGCGACGACTTCATCGAGCCGGCTGTTGCGGGGTCGCGGATTACGAAGGACACGCGGCTGCAGAATATCTATGCGGTGCTGAAGGGCACAGACCCGGCGCAGGCGAATCGCCGTGTGCTGGTGACGGGCCACTATGATTCGCGGAACTCGGATGTCTCCAACACGCATGATGATGCTCCTGGAGCGAACGATGACGCGAGCGGCGTGGCGGTGTCGATTGAGTCGGCGCGCGTGCTGAGCAAGCTGAAGTTTCCCGCGACGATTGTGTTTGTGGCGGTTGCGGGTGAGGAGCAGGGACTGAATGGTAGCCGCCATCTGGCGAAGCTTGCGAAGAGCGAGGGCTGGGATCTGGAGGCGGTGCTGAACAACGATATCGTTGGCGGCGACAATACTCCGGGCAACAAGGCGGAGGGCGTTCCGGGACAGGACACGCACGCGGTGCGGGTGTTCAGCGAGGGCGTGCCGAGTCCGGCGACACTGCAGGACCTGCACACGATCCAGACGTACGGCTACGAGTCAGATTCGCCGTCGCGCGAGGTAGCGCGGGCGATTGCCGAGGTGAGTCGCACGTATATGAAGCCGCTGGCTGGCGGAAGCCCGTTTCATCCGGTGCTGGAGTTTCGACGTGACCGGTTCGGGCGCGGCGGCGACCACTCTAGCTTTAACGCGGAGGGCTTTGCGGCGGTGCGCTTTACGGAGTGGCGCGAGAACTTCAACCATCAGCACCAGGACCTGCGCACGGAGACGGGCCAGCTGCCGGACGGCAAAGACGGCACGGTGGAGTTTGGCGACTACCTGAAGTTTGTGGACACGAGCTACACGGCGAACGTGGCGCGTGTGAATGCGGCGAGCCTTGCGACGTTTGCGTCCGCGCCGGGCGAGCCGACGAATGTGGTGTTTCCGGAGGTAAAGATCACCAACGGATTCAACGATAATTTCTCGGTGATCAGCTGGCAGGCACCTGCGGGCGCACCCGCGGATACAACGTACGAGGTGGTGTGGCGGCCGACGGACGCGCCGACGTGGACGAACGTGAAGTCCGCTGGCAGCGCGCTGACGCTGAAGCTGGACATCTCCAAGGACAACGTGGTCTTCGGCGTGCGGTCTGTTGACGCTGCGGGGCATCGCAGCCCGGCGGTGGTGCCGTATCCGGTGCGGCGCGCGACGATGTCGCCTTCTGCGCCGCGGAAGACGAAGTAGAAGCCGAACAGCATCAAAAGGAGCAGGAGCTTTCACATGGCATTTCGTTCCACTGGCCCGGTTACGCTGTCGTTGCCGCCGTTTCGCGGAGTAACGCGGCGCATCATTCTGACCGCGCTGATAGCGTACTTTACGCTGGCGGCGATGGCGGCGTTTCTTCCGGGCCTGTGGACGACGCTGGACTATCTCGCCTTGCTGATTCCGGATCAGGTGCTGCATGGCGAGTTGTGGAAGCTCCTGTCGTATCCGTTTGCGGGCGATGGTCTGCTGAACGTGGCGTTCGCGCTGCTGTCGGTGTGGTTCTTCGCGTCGTCGCTGGAGGATACGTTCGGCAGCCGTTGGCTGATGGAGTACTTCCTGGTGACGACGATCGGCGGAGGATTGCTGGCGTCGGTTGTGGCGGTGGTGCTGACGCGGTATGTGCAGCCAGACATTATTCCGGTCGCGATGGTTGGCGGGTTGTGGCCGTTTGTGCTGGCTACTCTGATCGCGTTTGCGTATCGCAATCCAGAGCAGCCGGTGCAGTTCAGCTTCATCCTGACGCTGAAGGCGAAGTACCTTGCGGCGATCTATGTGCTGTTGTACCTGGCGCTGTCGCTGCGCGGCGGCGACCGGTTGAACGCGGTGGTGGCGCTGATGAGCGGGTTGTGCGGATACCTGTTTCTAGTGCTGGCTCCAAAGCGTGGGGTGCGGGTTGGCGTCGCTGAGCAGTGGTACGGGCTGCGCAATGCGTACTATCGCTGGAAGCGGCGACGGGCGGCGAAGAAGTTCACCGTGTACATGCGCAAGCAGGGCAAAGAGGTGAGCCTCGACGAGGATGGGCGGTATGTCGATCCGCTGCAGGAGCGGCGCGATCGGCGTGATCCTAACGATAAGCGGTGGATGAACTAGCGGTGCGGTGGTTGTTACCCTGGAGGCCTCCCCCGGTGTACTTTTTGATCCAAAGTCTTGAGGGGTTGAGGGTTGGGAGCGGACTTGTGGAGGTCTGATCCCGCGGTGGCTGGTTGTCAAAAGTGATGCGTGTGGTGATGGCTGGCGCTGAGCCAGAGGGGAAGAGCCCGGTGGGTGCCGCGCAATCTTCCTACTGTCTTTATTGTATTAGGCGTGTCAAGGGGTGAAGCCGTGCCCTTCCGATGATGGGGGATGGCCTACGAGACCCTGCGCTAAAAGAGTAGGGCTACCAGCGTGGGGTTACCGGATTGTGCCGGTCCTGTGGATTGATGAGCAGGAAGAGCAAAATGCAAACGCAGATTCCCTCTGGGAATGACAAGCCAGAGGGAATCTGTGACTGAGCGGAGTCTTGTGTCAGCTGCGGATGACGGTCTTCAGGTGTAGGTCGCGGAGTTGGGTGTCGCTGACGGTGGTGGGGGCGTCGACCATTAGGTCTATGGCTTTGGCGGTTTTGGGGAAGGCGATGACTTCGCGCAGCGATGATGCGCCGGCGAGAATCATCACGATGCGGTCGAGGCCTAGCGCGATGCCGCCGTGCGGAGGGGTGCCGTATTCCAGGGCGTCGAGGAAGAAGCCGAAGCGTTCGTGGGCCTCTTCGTTGGACATGCCGAGGGAGCGGAAGATCTCCGCCTGCACGTCCTTGCGGTGGATACGGATGCTCCCGGAGCCTAGCTCAGTGCCGTTGAGGACGACGTCGTAGGCGAGGGCTCGGACGGAGCCCTTGTCGTTGACCAGAGCGCCGGATTGGATGTCCTCTTCGTGTGGAGAGGTGAAGGGGTGGTGGGCGGCGTCCCAGGTTTTGGATTCCTCGTTCCACTCGTACATGGGGAAGTCGGTGACCCAGAGGAATTTGAAGTCGGCGGCGGTGTGGGTGGGCTCGAAGAGCTTGTGTTTGTCGGCGTACTTCTTGGCGAGGTCGAGGCGGAGCTGGCCGACGCGTTTGTAGATCCACTGTGGGTCGTAGTTCCACATGGCTGGCGTGCCGGGCTTGGCGGTGATGACGATGTGGAGGTCGGCCGCGTTCTCAGTTCTCAGTTGTCCGTTGGCAGTAAAGGCGCTGAGTTCGGCTGAGAGTTTGCCGTCGATGGCTTCGGCGAGTGGGACGAAGGTGGCGTTGGTGCGTAGGCGGGCGACGTCGAGCATGTCGAGGCCAGTGTCGCCGAAGGTGGCGCGTATCTCGGATACGAGGGCTTTGCGGGCGGTGCCCGACATCTCGCCGACGCTGGGGATGGTGAAGCCGAGGACGGGAAGTGTGGGGTCGATCTTGAGGGTTTCGCGCAGCTCGGGGGTGAGCTCGGCGGAGAGATCGACCATGGCGGGGAGGCGCATGTCGGGCTTGTCGATGCCGTACCTCTGGATTGCCTGGTCGTAGGTCATCTGGATGAAGGGGGCGTCAGGCAGGGTGATTCCGGCTGCAGAAAAAGCGGCGTGCAGGAAGCCTTCGGCGACCGCGAAGATGGTGGACATCTGCGGGAAGCTGAGTTCGAGATCGATCTGGGTGAAGTCGGGCTGGCGGTCGGCGCGGAGGTCTTCGTCGCGGAAGCAGCGGGCGATCTGGAAGTAGCGATCGAAGCCGGAGACCATGAGCAGCTGCTTGAAGATCTGCGGTGACTGCGGCAGCGCGAAGAAGTGGCCGGGATGAACGCGGCTGGGGACGAGGTAGTCGCGCGCGCCTTCGGGTGTGGAGCGGGTGAGCAGCGGCGTTTCGATTTCGAGGAAGCCGTTGTCGGAGAGATAGTCGCGGATGGCGCGGGTGACCTTATGGCGCAGCGCGAAGTTGCGCTGGAGTTCGGGACGGCGCAGGTCGAGATAGCGATACTTGAGGCGGATCTCTTCGTTGGTGATGGGAGCGTCGTCGGCGATGGGGAACGGCGGCGTCTTGGCGTCGTTGAGCAGGAGGACGTCGCTGGCGACGACTTCGATGTCTCCAGTGGGCATGTTGGGATTGGTGAGGCCTTCGCCGCGGGTGCGGACGCGGCCGGTGACGGCGACGACGTACTCGGGGCGCGCGGCCTCGGCCTTGGCATGGCCGAGCGGAGAGGCTTCCTTATCGAGAACAACCTGGGTGATGCCGGTGCGGTCGCGGAGATCGAGAAAGATGAGGTTGCCGTGGTCGCGGCGACGGTTGACCCAGCCCATGAGGGTGACGGTTTCGCCGGAGTTGGTGCTGCGCAGGTCTCCACAGTGGTGGGTGCGCTGGAGGGTGCCAAGGAAGTCGAGAGTCACAATCCTTCTATTGTACGAAGTTTGGCGGCCTTGCACGAAGTTTGGAGGCGGCGAGAGCGATGATCTGCCATAGGGAGTCGATGAGGAGGGCGAGCACGCCGCCGATGGCGGTGTTGAGTAGACGGAGCTGCGCAGCGGCGGTGTCGGAGAAGCCGCCGAAGCGGAAGAGGAAGACGATGTACAGCGTGATCGCGAGCGAGAAGAGTGCGTAGTTGACGGCCTGCAAGGTGTAGCAGGCGAGCGCGCAGAGCATCACCATGGCTCCGAGGAGGGCGAGCGGCCAGTGGTGCAGGTGGGAGAGACCGAAGGCGATGAGGGCTCCTGAGAGGGTGCCGACGATGCGGGCGAGGGAGCGGCTGAGGGTGCCTGTCCATTGGGGTTTGAGGACGAGCAGCGCGGTCATGGGTACCCAGTAGCCGTTGCGCAGGTGGAAGGTGCGGTAGATTGCCGTGGCGATGACCATGGTGCAGAGCAGGCGGGTGGCGTGGTCGAGCGTGCTGCTGCCCCAGGAGATGTGGTGGTGGAGGCGGCGGCAGTAGTCGCGGAGACGGACGAGGGTGATCTTCCAGAGCGGTGCGCCGTGGTGAGGCAATGGCCGCAGGCGGAAGGCGAGGTGGATGACGATCTGCAGCAGGCCGCCGAGCAGGACCATGGTGGAGCGCCCGGCGGCGAGGCGTGGGCCGTTGGGGAAGTAGGTGGCAATGACGAGGTAGACGGCCGATTGCTGGCCGATCCAGCCGGCGCTGATACCGAGGCCGGAGAGGATGCCGTAGTTGAGGCCGGCGATGGCGACGACGAGCATGACGGCGAGCGTCCACTGAGCGCTGAGGCTGCCGGCGAAGGTGGCGGTGGCCATGCTGAGGGTGGCGAGAGCCATGCTTAGGATGCGCGACTGGAGGACGGGGTAGAAGACGGCGAAGCCGACGGTGAAGGCTCCGCCAGCGGCGATGGCGCCGGCGGCAGGGTGGCCGCTGAGGACTCCGCCGAGGAGAGCGACGCCGATGGCGAGCATGGCGATGAGGCCTTCGTTGAGGCGGCGCTCCGACCAGCGGGCGACGGCGGTGTCGGGCGAGATGGTGTTGAGGTTGAACATGCGCGAGGCTATGGGATGAGGGTAGCGTATCGCGGGTGTTGGGGTGAGGGGACAGTGGCTAGGGTTAGAGCCGCAGATTTTAGAAAGGTGCGGCGGAGCATGAGTTATCTCTAACGTGTTATCGGATGAGCTTGATTGTGCACGGCAGGTTGAGTGTTGCCCAGACGCAGTCGGCTGTGTAGAGATCTACACCTAGCGAGATGCCGAGCGCGATGCAGGCGCGGTCGCCGAGGGAGAGACCAGCGTGTTTCGTTGGCCCGCGCAGCGCTCCGGCTGTTTCTGCCTGATCTTCGGTGAAAGGGATTAGTTGGTCGATGGCGAAACGGATCTCAGAGAGGGCTGCGATGCCATCGTGACCTCGCTTGGAGAGGATCGAATAGGCTTCGGCGAGTGTGACTGTGCTGATTACTGCGTTGAAGATGACAGAGCGGACGATATCGGCTCCGGGTTCGTCGTCAAGCAGGGCGATGATGGCGGATGCGTCAAGAACAACAGGGTTACCCACGCTCGGTTTCCGCGCGACGCTCGGAGATCAGCTCGTCGACGAGCGAGTTGCCAGCTTCGCGATAGGGACGCATGAGAGTCTGAGCGCGTGTCAGTGCTGCTTGAACCTCTTCCGGTGTTCTAACGCGATTCGAGCTGCCTCGTGCGGCATCAAGTGCAGCCTTCAGCACGAAGCTGTTCACCGAACGGTGCTCGCGTTGCGCAGCGCGGGTGATGAGCTCATGCTCTTCTGGCGTGGCGCGGATGCCGAGCGGCTTGCGAAGTGTGGCCGAAGAACCCATGTATACATTATGTATACATGGTGATGACGGGGTCAAGGTGACGCGTTGTTAGGTGCTCAGTTTCGCGGCTAGCTCTATGTGGGGCACTTTGGTTTGTTCGCCGGTGGAGAAGGTTTTGACGGTGTAGGTCTTCGTTGCGGCTTCGTCTTCTCCGAGGAGGATGATGTGGCGGGCGAGGGTGTCGGCGGTGTCGAAGGATTTGCGGAGCTTGAAGGTGCCGTCGCCTACTTCGATCTTGAGGCCTGCGGCGCGGAGTTCGCGGGCGAGGGCGAGGGCGGCGGGGTTTTGGGCCGTGCCGATGGGAGCGATGTAGGCGTCGAGTTTGGGTGGTCCCCAGAGATTCTGCAAACCCACCTTAGCCGACGATGAAGCTGTCGGCGAAGATGGGGCACCCAGTTCTTCGGATGCCTTGGCGGCGTCGGCTTCCATCTGGGCTTGCAGGGTTAGGATGAGGCGGTCTTCGCCGATGGCGAAGCCGATGCCGGGGGCTCGGGGGCCTCCTAGCATCTCAGACAGGCCGTCGTAGCGGCCGCCGCCCAGCATCGCGTTCTGTGTGCCGAGGCCGGTGGTGACGGTGAACTCGAAGGTGGTGCGTGTGTAGTAGTCGAGGCCTCGGACCAGGCGCGGGTTCAGGTGGTAGGGGACTCCGCAGGCGTCGAGTGCGGCTTTGACGGCTTCGAAGTGGGTGCGCGAGTCGTCGCTGAGGTAGTCGGCGATTTTGGGGAGGTTGTTGATGATCTCCTGATCGGCTTCGTCCTTGCTGTCGAGCACGCGCAGAGGGTTGGTTTCGGCGCGGCGCTGGTTGTCTTCGCACATCAGGTGCTTGACCGGTTGCAGGGCTTCGCGGAGAGCCTGGTTGTAGCGGACGCGGTCTTCGCTGCTGCCGACGGAGTTGAGCTCGAGCTTCCAGTCGCGGATGCCGAGTTCGTTGAGGAGCGTGGCGAGCATCTCGAGGATCTCGGCGTCGCGCAAGGGTGACTCGGAGCCGGAGGATTGCGGGCCGATGACCTCGGCGCCGATCTGCCAGAACTGGCGGTAGCGGCCGCGCTGCGGGCGCTCGCGGCGGAACTGCGGGCCGATGTAGTAGAGCTTCTGGAGCTGGCCGGTTTCGCCGAGCTTGTGTTCGATGTAGGCGCGGACGGTGCCGGCGGTGGACTCGGGGCGGAGCGTGAGGGTTTGGCGCGAGGCAAAAAAGTTCCCCTGCACGGGCCACCCGGCAATCTTTCCGCTGCTGTCACGCGAAATATCTATTGGACTATCTTCCGATCCGACATCTGCCGGATAGACGAGGAGTCCTAATACATCATTTGCCGAGTACTCTTGGTAAGCACTAACAGCGCTCAGCAGAGATTGCCAAGCTGTCTTTGAAGTTTTCTCCACGAAGTTTACAAGAGTGAAGCCTCCATCCGGACGCTGGAACACTTCATCCGCATTAGATTTCTCTTGATGAAGCCGAGTGTTTTGGGACCAAGCTGAATACTTTGAGATAGCATCTCTCCACCAGATCTCACGTAAAGCGGACTTGTTGAATCGTTCCCGATCCGGCCAGGTGAACATCTCTTTGCTGACGATGTCGGTCTCTTCGCCGACGCCGCGGGCGAAGAGTTCGGTGGCCTCGAAGATGGGGGTGCGGATCTCGCCGAAGCCGTAGCGGGCGAAGATGGCGCGGGCGGTGGACTCGACGTGGTTCCAGAGCGGGGTCTGGTCGGGGAGGAGGTCGCGGGTGCCGCGGACTGCCTTGAGGGTGGGGCGTGGGGCTTGTTTGGGGGTGTCAGACATGCAGGTTTTAGTGTAGCGAACCTGTGAGGGGCTCGGGGACGGTATACATCCCACCTTAGCCGCGATAGAGCCGCGGCGAAGATGGGGCACCCAGCATTGGAGGCGGTTCGAGCTGTAGGTCTCTCCGCTTCGGTCGAGATGACAGGGTATGAGTGGTGCTGGCAGCGTCACCCAGAGATTAGCTGTGGAGGGAGTTGGTTTGGCTGCTCTCTTCGATCTCGCGGGTCTGGATGTGGGTGTCGATGAGGAAACCGGCACCGATGCCGAAGGGGATGAGGGCGCAGGCGACGCCGGAGAGGATCTCGCGTTCGCCGATAACGGCCCAGAGGATGACAAAGAAGAGGGCTAGAGCCACGGCGCCGGCGACCAGGATGATGCCGGCGAGCCGGATGTTGGCGCGGCGGCGGATGGCGTTCGGGGTGGGGCGGTTCTGCGAGAGCGCCAACTCTTCCTGCGTGGGCGGCGGTGGGACGCCGCGGGCGATGGCGGCGAGGCGCTCTTCGCTTTCGATCTGGCGCTTGCGGACGTTGGCCCAGTAGCTGGCGAGGACGATGCCGAGGATCATGAGGCAGCCGGCGACGGGGACGATGAAGGGACTTTCGACGGGGTTGCCGTAGTCGTGGAAGAGGAAGAAGGCGAGGGGCATGGGGATCTCCTAAGTGGTTCTCAAGATGTCTCTGCGCTGCGGTAGAGCGTGGCAGCGTTGATGGGGGCGTAAGACTGGGGTAGGGTGCGGAAGTTTCACCGGGGCTGAAAAAGATTTTTGTGGGGTGGGGTGAAACTTTGAGAGTATCTTGCGGTCTTAGGCGGAGGCTGCACGGGAAGTTGTGGCGGTGCTGACAAGACGCAGATTCCCTGCGGGAATGACAACAAGAGCAGCAAAAGCAAGGGCAAGAGCGCAAGGAGCGCATGCGGAGAGATTTGACCAGTCCGGAGATGTTTGAGGCTTTGGTGCGTGAGCATCAGGGGCTGGTGTTTCGTACGCTCACGCGGTTTACCGGTGCGGGTTCGCATGTGGAGGATCTGGCGCAGGAGGTGTTTCTGCGGCTGTACAAGGCCCTGCCTTACTTTCGCGGCGATGCGACCGTGGCGACGTATCTGTACCGGATTACGTTCAACGTCTCTCAGGACGAGTGGAAGCGGCGGCGGCGCGAGCGGGAGCATGTAGCCGACGAGCCTGCTTACGTTGAAGAGGGTGAGGCGTGGCTGGAGAACTTTGCCGGTGATGGGCTGGCGGGAGAACACGCTCGGAACCCCGAGCAGCGCATGGTTGAAGCCGAGTTGCAGCAGAGCGTCGATGCGGCTCTGAGTACGCTAAGCGAGACTGAGCGCGCCGTCCTGGTGCTGTATCACCAGGAGGAGTGCAGCTATGAAGGGATCGCAGCCGCTCTGGAGATGCCGATCAATACGGTGCGGACACATCTGCATCGTGGGCGTAAGAAGCTGGGCGAGAGATTAAAAGCTCAGCAGACCGGATCGCAAATGCGGCGGATGGTAAGAGAGAATGAAGGGGCGGGCGTTTCGTCCGCTGTGGTGAAGCGGGCATGAAGGAGGCGAGCGAGATGGATCGGAATGACGAACTGGAAGCGACGGTAGTCCGCGCGCTGGAGCAGAAGCCTGCGGTGCGGGTTCAGGAGAGCTTTGCGGCGCGTGTGGCGGCGATGGCGGTGGTGCAGCCGGTTGCGCCGGTGAAGGCCCGGCGGCGGGTCTCGGTTGGGCGCGTGATGGCGATGGTGGCGATGGTGGTGCTGGCGGTGGTGTTGTTTGCAGTGGCTCCGCTGGCGGGTACGCGGGTGGCGAGCTGGCCGTTTGTGGTGGAGATGATCGTGCTGGTGCAGATGGCCGCGATTGGCTATGGCGTGATGCGGCTGGAGCGGTTGTAAGTGCAGGGAATAGGGATTAGGGATTAGGGATTAGGTGAAGCAGAGAAGAGGCGGCCATCTTGTGATGGCCGCCTCTTTTGTTGGCAGGGCTGTGTTAGTCGGCGATGCCGGGGTCGGGGGTGTCTTCGCCGAGGGCTGTTGCAAGGGCGTTGAGGTGGTCGGATTCGTCGCGGAGGATCTCGCGGAGATCCTCGCTGAGGGCGAACTGGCTGAGCTCTTCGGCCTGGCGGATGCGGCGGCGGTAGTTGCGGATGGTTTCCTTCTCGTTTTCGAGGTCGAAGCGGAGCATCTGCTCGGCTTTTTCGCTGGTCTTGACGGGCTTGTTCGTAACGGCGGGCATGCCGCCGAGGAAGTCGATCCAGAAGCTGAGTTTGAGGGCGTGTGCAAGCTCTTCGTGGGCGTGCTTTTCGAGCTCGCCGGCGATGTTCATGTAGGCCGCGCCCTTGAGCACCTGCGAGTAGTTCACGTAGCCGATGACGGCCTGGAACTCGCGTTCCAGATCCTGGTTGAGAAGGTCGACGAGCGTCTCCTTCGTAAGTGCGCCGGTGGCGGATGTCTTGCTGGACTTGTCTGCTGCCATGATCGGGATGTCTCGCTTTCTCGGATAACTACAGCGAGGTAGGATGCCCGGCGAGCGAGAACAGTCGCCCATTCCGCAGCTGTTTGGCGGGTGAAACTACGGGCGTTCGGCGAGGTAGGTGCGGGTGTAGTCGAGGTAGTTGGCGGCGTAGGTGCGGATGAGGACGAGATCTTCGTCGGTGGTGGAGCGGCGGACTTTGCCGGGGAGTCCAGCGACGAGGGAGCGCGGCGGGATGACGGTTCCTTCGGGGATGAGAGCTCCGGCGGCGATGATGCTGCCGGCACCGATGTGGGCTCCGTTGAGGACGATGGCGCCCATGCCGATGAGGACGTCGTCCTCGAGCACGCAGCCGTGGACGGTGGCGTTGTGGCCGATGGTGCAGCCGTCGCCGATGAGGACGGGGTAGAGGCCGCGCATACCGTGAAGGACGGCGCAGTCCTGGATGTTGGAGTTTTTTCCGATTCGAATGTGATGTACGTCACCGCGCACGACGGCGTTCATCCATATGCTGGAGTGGTCACCAAGGGTCACGTCACCAAGGACCTGGGCGGAGGGGTCGACGTAGGCGTTGGCTGGAACGATGGGTGTGATGCCGTGGAAGGGGCGGAGCATGAGTTCCAGTGTAAAGAAGCTGCATCGGCTGATTACGATTGCTGGCTAGACAATCGATGAACGTGATGCGATAAAACGCGAAGTTACAACAAGATAGGTTAGTGAGAAAACGTTACCGCAGGGGATTTAAAACTGTCGGAGGGGAGTTTTCCTAGTATGATATAGGGAGCCATTTGGGCAGGTTTGGAGGTGTATTTCCCTTGGCAGAAGTTCGAGTACAAGAAGGCGAACCTCTCGAGAATGCACTGCGCCGTTTCAAGCGCAAGGTGCAGACCGAAGACATTATCAAAGAGGTGAAGCGCCATTCGTTTTACCTGAAGCCGGGCGAGAAGAAGCGCGTCAAGGCCGCACTGGCCCGCAAGCGCAACCGCAAAAAGGCGCGTAAGGAACAGGACTAACGCAGTCCATCGCCGCCGGAGCCGAACTGTATCTGGTTCCGGCGGCGAATAAAACCCTCCTCCTTCTGATTAACTCTGGCATCTTTTGCATTGCAACCAGTCATCTCTTGCTTTAAATTTTTCTTGCCGCTCAGTTCCTACGCTTCAAAAATTTGCGGCAGAATCGTAGTTTCGCAACACTTGCATTACTCTCCTCCGAACAGTGGGTTTCTGTCCCTCTGATTTTCCGATCTTCCCGTATGGAAGACTCTCTTTAGCCGCTCTACTCTTTCTGCGGCCGGGCTCCTTTTGCATCTTTGGAGAAGCTGTTTCCCGAAGCGGCGAAGCCGTGTCGGTGCGATCCGCAGCATCCATGCAGGCGATTCCCATTCGCTAATGCGGGAGTTTTCGGAAGCGTCGGCCCTACGTCTCGCTTCAGAGGCCCGCTTTCTCTCGAAATACATTGCAGTTTTGACATAAAGAAGACAGGGAAACGGGACCGGCTCGCGC
>CAJCIM010000128.1 GCA_903970395.1 Acidobacteriaceae bacterium | reverse complement strand
GCGGGGATCTCTTCTGTCAGAACTGCCATGGCTGCGTGTCCTATTTCGCCCTGAAGTAGTTCACGGGCGATGGTGAATTGGAAAATGGAGTGGGTTGGTTTAAAGATTCGCTTTTCAGCGCAGATCAAGCCCGAAGGCGATCAGAGAACGTTACCTACAACAACAACCACCAGCGATGGAAGGGATAATCGTGAGCTCATCATTGGAGCTGGTTGTCGTCTCGTCCTTGCTCGGAAGGTAGCGGACGTCATCATCATTAAGGTAAACATTGACGAACGAGCGCAGCTTGCCCTCGGTGGTGAAGAGGTGCTGCTGCATGGCGGGGTGTGCGGCGGTAAGGGCTGCGAGTCCTTCAGCGACTGTGGCGGCTTCGACAGAGACGGTGGGCTGCTTATCGGTGTAGGCGCGCAGCGGAGTGGGGATGTGAATCTGCATACAGACATTATCTCCGATCAGGGGATTGGATGAGTATGCAGGTGTGGACGATGCTGGAATGCCGGAGAGGGATTGCGGGATAAGGGCGCGACGTGGCAGAAACGTTTGCGCCTCCGGACCAGGCTGATGAGCGACCTGGCCCGGAGGCGTCAGTTGAAAATCTGTTGAAGAACGGCGAGTCATCTAAGCCGCCGGGCAGCTAGCGATACGTTATTTCTTTAGCTTTGGGCTTGTTTCAGGCGTAAAGCTGCATGACGAGCCGGTGAGCGTGGCGGGAGGGATGTTGAGCGGTTGCAGGTTGTTTTTGACCAGTACCGCGTTGAAGTCGGTGATCTGTTGCTGCGCGGCCTTCCATGCAGCAACGGTGCGGTTGTAGTTAGTGCAGTCGCTCTCCCAGGTGGCGATCTGGGGCGAGGTTGGCGCCATATCGAGGCCGACTTGCATCATGCTGACCAGGGTGTTGAAGGAGTTGTTGAGGTCGAAGAAGGACTGCAGCGCCTTGGGGTCGACAGGGGCACCACGGCGAGCACCACCGCCACCTCCGCCAGCTGGCATCATGCCGCCAATCTTTGTCAGGCTGGCGTCGAGTGCCTTGGCCTGCGAGGCCACATCGGCCACATCGCTCTGCGTCAGGGACCCAAGCTGGCCTCTGACGGCATCGACTTCGTCATGGCCTGCGAAGCTCTGCTTCATGCCTTGAACCGACAGCAGTGTTAGCTTGTTCTGGGCGCGCAGGGCGGCCATCAGCTCGGGACTCTGGCCGACACGCGGGTCGTTTATCACGGTGACTTTGCGGGTGTAAACCTGTCCATCCACCGTGAGCTTCAGCGTATACACGCCTGGAATGACCTGCGGCCCATGCGGACCGGGGGTTACCGAGCCCTCGGTCATATTCATCTCGTTCTCCAGATCGTGCCGCGCGGCCGGCGGATCGTCATAGTAGAGGTTCCAGTTGATGCGGTTAAGACCCACGTGCGTGCTGAGGGCGCGCGATTCGGGCGAAGCCAGCCAATAATGGGGATACGCTTCGCCTTCGATGGGTGGCGGCAAGGTACTGGAAATAGTGCGAACCAGATTGTCGTGGTCGTCGAAGATCTGGAGCTGGATGGGGCCGCTGGGTTGATGGCTGAGGTAGTAATCCACGATGACGCCATAGGGTACGTTCGGCACATGGGGCACTTCAATGGAGAACGGCTGGTCCCAGTTGCTGTTGTTACGTGCGCGAATAGCCTCCTCAGGCTCAAAGAGGTAGGTCGGTGAGGAGGTGATGGCATGGGCGTTGGCCGCGATCTGGCGCAGCGGCGTGATGTCGTCAAGCACCCAGAAGCCGCGGCCGTATGTGCCGATGACCAGATCGTTCAGGTGCGTATCGGTGTGAACGTCCAGGTCGCGGATGGAGGTGCTAGGCAGGTTCTGGCGAAGCGACTGCCAGTGATCACCGTTGTCGAAGCTGACGTAGACGGTGGTCTCGGTGCCGGCGAAGAGCAGACCGGGCTGCTTCGGGTCGACGCGAAGACTGTTCACCCAGCTTCCGGTGCGCTCATCGGAGGGCAGGCCGTTGACGATGCTCTTCCAGGTCTTTCCGCCGTCGGTTGTGCGCCAGATCAGCGGCAGGTCTACGTCCAGAGGCGTAGCAGGGGTATTTGCGGCGGAGGACGCGTTTACAGCAGCGGCCGGTCCGGCGGCAATGCGACCCACAACGTAAGCGGTGTTGACGTCATCGCCGGCCACAATCGTATTGAAGAGAGCGCGTGCCGGCACATCGGTGAGGTTGGACACGTTGTTCCAGGTCTTGCCCTGATCCATGGTGTTGAAGATCTGGCCGTTGCTGCTCGCTGTCCAGATCACACCGCGCTTCACCTTGGAGATGGAGAAATCGACGATGGTCGCTTCGCCGCCAGGTCCGCGCTGCCCCAGATCCATCGCCACCTCCGGCGTGAAGGAACCCGCTGTCGTCGGTGGCGTGGACTCGGTGGACGACGCCGGTGAGGCTGTGCCGCAGGCCTGCTGGTGCGCGCCCTTGGCCGTTGTGAGGTCGGGGCTGGCTGCCTTGAAGGTATGGGCTCCATCGCGCGATACCAGCAGACACTGATAGGCAACGTAAAGAGCGCCCGGCTCAAATGCGGTATCGAACGCCTTCTGGAAGTCGCGCCCGGCGTGGTATTTGTCGGTATCGGAGCCGAAGTTCGGTGCGACATTCTGCCACTGCCCGGTCTTCATATCGATCTTGATGAGGCCGCTGCCGCCGCCGCCAGGACCGTAGCCGACACCATAGATGATGTTCGGGTTCCTGGGATCGGGCCTGACGATGCCGAACTCCGAGGAGGGGACCGGGCTCCAGTCCGTGAAGTTGACCTGGCCCCATGTACCACGGCTGCTGATCATCACCGCGCCGGTATCCTGTTGCGCCGCCATGATGTGGTAGGGATACGCGCTGTCGGTGGCGACGTGGTAGACCTGCGATATCGTCTGGTTGTACCAGAGGCTCCAGGTTTTGCCGTCATCGAGGGTGACGCTGGCCCCCTGGTCGGAGCCGACCAGCATGCGATGGCCGTTGGTAGGATCGATCCAGAGCTTGTGGTAGTCCTCGCCGCCGGGCGCGCCCTTAAAGGGCTGGAAGGTCTTGCCGCCGTCGGTCGACCGGTACATGGCGGTGCTCATGGTGTAGAGGATGTCAGGGTTTTGTGAGTCGACGAAGACGCCGCTGCTGTAGTTGCCCTGGCCGTTGCTGATGCGGGTGTCCTTGCCTGCCATGTGCTGCCAGGTCGCGCCGCCGTCGTCGGAGCGATAGAGCCCCGAGCCGTTTTCAATGTTGGAGCCGACGATGTACATGCGCTGGCCCTGCGTGTGCATGGCAACCGCGACCGCGACGCGACCCTCGAAGGGCGGAATCTTGATCTGGGTCCATGTCTTGCCCTCATCGGTCGATTTGAAGACCAGCGGTGGCTTGGTCTGGGCCCGTTGGCCGCGACCGCCGCCAGCAGCGGCGCCGCGATCACCGCCGGTGCCCTGTGTGGCAGCCAGCATGACGCCGGGGGTGTCGTAGGCATACTGCAGGTCGCGCGTGCCGTCGTAGCCGGGTGTCTTGAGGACGCTGGTCCACGTCTGTCCTCCATCGGTCGAGCGGTAGACGCCACCACCATGGCGCTGTGCATCGCCGAGAGCAGAAGCGATCACCAGGCTGGGATCCTTAGGATCGACTACGATGCTGTCGATCTTCACCGTGTCCTCAAGGCCGATGTGCTTCCACGTGTTGCCTGCATCTGTGGACTTCCACATGCCGTTGCCGAGGCTGCCGCTGATAGGGTCGCCGGCTCCTGCATACACAGTGTTGGGATCGGACGGAGCGACCTGGATGGCTCCGACGCTATCAACGCTTGTCTCCTGATCGAAGATGGGAAACCAGGTCACTCCGCCGCTGGTGGTCTTCCAGATGCCTCCCAGGGGTGTACCCACGTAGAACGTGCCGGGATCGCCGATGACCCCGGTGACGGAGGAGATGCGGCCGCCATGGAAAGGCCCGACGTTACGCCACTTGAGTCCGGCATAGAGGTTAGGTTCGACTTGTGCCGCCACAGTCAAGGACGATGCCAATAAGCCGGCGAACGCCAGGCCGCTATATGCCACTCGCGAAAATCGCGTCATGATGCTAATACCCTCGCAATAGTGATGCTGTTAGTTGGGCGAGTATGCAAGAGCCAGATAGCAGGCACTCGTTGTCGCCCATGTAGACAGTGTTGTTTAGCGCTCCAAGGTTTGCGCCGCGTTGCACTGGGCGAGAAACAGGTTTGTCATTGCCGCGATGATCGCAAACGGCAACAGCCGCGCTGCCGTAGATGAGACTCGTCTGAAAATTATTGCTGGAGATCCTTGATGCGCCCGGCTCATAAATTGATGGCAGATGGCCGAGTCACTCATTCGGAAATCCCTACTGGGAGCAGGTTGAGCTTGATTGAGCAGGAGAGCGTTTTGACATCAGCCTACGACGATTGGCTGGTTGGCGAAGGTTTTGTCGTCTTCGCTGGTGCCGGTGAGGAGGAAGCTGTTGGTGATTTGTGCGGTGCCGGTGGTTTTGTCGCCGTCTACGGAGGTGATGACGTAGGCGCAGCCGAACCAGTGGGCTTCGGCGAAGTCGGTGGGAGACCACTGGGCGGGGTGGTCAGGGTGGGAGTGGTAGAAGCCGACGATATCGAGGCCGAGCTTGCGACCCTCGCGCTGGGCGGCGATTAGCTCCTGCGGGGCGATGTGGTAGCGGTTGTGGGCGCTGTCGGTGCGGGTGTTGCCCGCGCGGAGGAGATGGGCGACAGTGAGGTTCTGCTCGTCCGCGGTGCCGAGGAGGATGCCGCAGCATTCGTGGGGGTAGGTCTCTTCGCCGTGGGCGCGGAGTTGGTCGTAGAGGGGTTGCGGGATGGTGAGGGGCATTGGTGAAAGGGCTCCATGTTGGGCGGCTTTGTTTCTCTGGAATGCTGCGCATTCCAGAGAAACAAAAAACTAAAAAGATAGCAACGTTACGGCCCGGCTGAAGCCGTGCCCTTCCGATTGCTGGCTTCGATTAGAAGTCGAGGCCCGTGAGCTGAGAAGCGGGTCCTTCGCTGCGCTCAGGATGACAAATCAGCATACGGATGACAATCAACGCTCGGGATGACAAGGGGATAAAGGCTAGCGGCCTCCGAGTTTGGTATGGAGGGTGATGTCGGCGGCGATGGGGTCGGCCCAGAAGCGTTCGCTGAGGTACTTGTCGGCGGCGTCGCAGAGGATGGTGACGACGTTGGCCTCGCGGCCGAGTGCGGCTTCGCCTTCGGCGACATCGAGTGCGGCGCAGACGGCGGCGGCGGCGGAGACTCCGATGAGGATGCCCTGGTTACGGCCCAGCCACTTTGCCATCGCGTAGGCACGCTCGGTGGCCATGTCGATATTCCAGTCGGCGAGGTTGGGGTCGTAGATGGGCGGAACGATGGCGGTTGCCATGTGCTTGAGGCCTTCGAGGCCGTTGAAGGGCGAGTCGGGCTGCATGGAGACGCACTGGATGGCCGGGTTGAGCTCCTTGAGGCGGCGCGTGGTGCCCATGAAGGTGCCGGAGGTGCCTAGAGCAGAGACGAAGTGGGTGACGGTGCCTTCGGTCTGCTGCCAGATCTCGTTAGCGGTGCCGTTGTAGTGGGCGCGCCAGTTGTTGTCGTTGCCGTACTGGTCGGCGTAGAAGTATTTTTCGGGATTGGCGGCTGCGATCTCTTTCACCTTGCGGATGGCGCCGTCGGAGCCGTCGGCGGGGTCGGTGAAGATGACGTCGGCGGCGTAGGCGGAGAGGATGCGTTTGCGCTCCACGGAGACGTTGGCAGGCATGCAGAGCTGGACGGGGAAGCCGAGCGCGGCGCCGAGCATGGCGTAGGCGATGCCGGTGTTGCCGCTGGTGGCGTCAAGCAGGGTTTTGTGGGTGCTGTTAGGCTCGAGTTTGCCTTCCGCTATAGCGTTGCGGACGATGTTGGAGGCAGCGCGGTCTTTGACACTGCCGCCGGGGTTGAGCCACTCCGCCTTGCCGTAGATGCGGATGCCGGGGAGGTGGCTGGTGAGCTTGTCGAGGCGCACGAGGGGCGTGTTGCCGATGCGCTCCAATAACGTGGTGCCAAGCGTGGTGCTGGGCTGCTTTGCAGGTGCTGAGATCATGAGGGTTCGTTTGTCTTTACTAGCTGGTGGGTATCCTGCTGGACACCCATTTGGGAGAGATGGTGAGAGAGATGCGCGACATAGTCTGTCGCGAGGAACTCGAGCGTGACGGGGTTTTCTACGCCGATGCGGCAGGTGGTCTGGAGCTTATGCTCCGGCAGATGCGCGATGAGGTGCGCGAGGAACTGATTGTACGAACGCCACAACGATACCAGCAGCGGCCAGGAGGCGTGCTGGAAGTGCTGTGCGCGGACGTTGCCGTTCTGGTCGTAGCCGGGGAAGTTGAGCTGCGGCTGGAGGGTGGCCCGCACGAAGCGCTGATGATTGTTGGAGGCCGAGTCGATGAGATGGCCTACAAGCTGTTTGCGCGACCAGCCGCCGGAGTGCAGGGGCTGCAGGCTTTCCTCTTCACCGACTTGAGCGAATATCGGGCCGGCGGCGTCGATGAGTGTCAGGAGCTGTTGGCTCAGGGCTTTCATCTGATGGGGGTCCTCGCTGTTGAAGTTATGAGTGGTCGATTGAAGATGCGGACGGCGGTGTGCGACAGTGGAATTAGTTTAACCTGATTGTGAGGGCGTTAGCCCTGATTTGCGTACCCTTACTTTGGGTAGAGAGTTCTTGAAGATCACAATGACGAAGATCAAGAAGATACCAACGTTCAACGAAGTGCTGGCTGCCCTGGGCAGTGAACGATTTGATGTGAGCCCGGCGACCGAGGGTGCAAATCGTGCGGCGGGAGCTTACAGGGTGAGCAAGGGGCACTGCGCGGCGGAGATTGCGCCCAGCGTGACGCCGGGGTCTCCGGTGCGGGTGATGACACAAGGTGGATGGCTGCTGGGCGGCGAGATTGCGCGTCTGCTGGACCGCGGCTATCAGAAGTTTTTGAAGACGAGCAAGCTGGAGATTCCGGCGACGGCGGACAACCTGCGCGAGATCCACCAGTTCAATGAAGAGTTGAAGAGCGCGGCTGGTGTGGAGATTCTCTACAACCAGGCTATGGGTACGACGAGTGACACATATGTGTATGACCGCGTGAAGGGCAGAGAGTAGCTCAGGCGGCGACAGATTCCGTTGAACCTGCCGCGATGCTGAGAGTGACACCGAGAGCCGCAACGACCTTGACAAGGGTTTTCAGGTCGAGGTTTCCGTCATTGCTCAGTGCGTTCTGCAGTGTTTCCGGTGTTAAGCCGGTATGCGCGGCTAACTAGTCAATGACTCCGCGGGCACGGGTCACATCACTGAGCGCGGTTGCGATCTCTTGTGAATCTCCGCTCTCGAGCGCCAGCCGCAGATACTCCGCGACGGTTACGTCATCGGTGAGGTAATCCGCAACGTCGAACGGTTTTAGTTCCAGTGCCATTACTCCTCCGAGTCTGACTTGTGCCGCGAGAACTTTTGCGCGGTCGATGTCACTTATTTGTGTACTATTGTGCCCCGCAAAGCAAGACGATAATCGTTCGGCCATGCCGGATGTAATACACGCGATAGCCCGGCCCGAAGTGAACTCTCAATTCGAAGGCGCCCTGTCCGACGCTCTTCGCATCGCCTGGATTGCCCTCGGCGAGACGCCGAATGCGGCGCAGTATGTTTGCTGCGCCGAGTTTGTCCTTTAGCGCAGCGATCCAGTCTTTCAAGACCTATGTGCTTTTGATTTCCATTGAGGATTCTCTGCGTTTCTACAAATGGTCTTCGACAAATGAAGTTTGCGCCTCATCGTCTGGCTTGACGGCTGCGTTGCCACTCGCGGTAGGCTTCGCTTTTGCCGATGCCGCGCTGCTTGGCAACCTGCTTGAGAGCGTCTTTTTCGGACAGGTTCTGCTGTGACATCAGCGCTGCTACTTCGGCGGGGAGGGTGAGCGGTTGCTTGGCTTCTGCGTCAGCGGCGGTAGGGGCGCCGTCGAGGAGCAGGACGAATTCTCCGCGGATGCTGGGGCGGGCAGAGAGCGTGGTGAGGATGTCCCGCGCGCGGCCGCGGAGGTGTTCTTCGTGGAGCTTGGTGAGCTCGCGGGCGAGGGCGATGGGGTGGGATGCACCGAAGATGGCGACGATGTCGGCGAGCGTGTCGAGGATACGGTGGGGGCTCTCGTAGAAGATGTGCGTGGTTCCGGGGCTAAAGCCCCCCACTTTTTCTAAAGTGTTATGAGACCCTAGGCTGAAGCCTCGGGGTACCTGATTTTCGCCGGGATCCTGATTGTTGGAGGGGTTCTGATTGTTGGGGGGAGCAGGAATGTCGCCCAGCGGATGATTCTTGCCGGGGCGTGAACATGAATCGCGGAGGGCTTCGAGGGTGGTGCGGCGTGCGCCTTCTTTTGAGGGGAGGAAGCCGTGGAAGGCGAAGGATTCCGTGGAGAGGCCGCTGGCGATGAGTGCGCTAATGGCTGCGTTGGCGCCGGGGATGGGGTATACGGTGATCCCGGCGGCGATGGCTTCGGTGGCGATGGCGGAGCCGGGGTCAGCGATGCCGGGCGTTCCGGCGTCGGAGACGATGGCGATGCGCTGGCCGGATTGGATGGCGTTGATGAGTTCGGCGGCGCGGGACTGCTCGTTGTGCAGGTGGTAGCTGACGGTGGGGGTCTGGATGCCGAAGTGGTTGAGGAGCTTGGCAGTGGTGCGGGTGTCCTCGCAGGCGATGCGGTCGACAGAGCGCAGGACGCGTAAGGCGCGCAGGGTGATGTCCTCGAGGTTGCCGATGGGTGTGGCGACGAGGTAGAGGCCGGGGGCGAGTTGTGGGTCTTCTGTCACAGTTTGATGCACGATCAGGAGAGCTGTTGCGGTGGAGAGGGGCGCAGGAGCTTGACCTGCTGGACGGCTCGTCCGAGTGACTGCGGCGAGATGAGGCCGATCATGCGGTCGTTTTCGATGACGGGGATGAACTCGCTGGCACCGAGGGTAGAGGCGCGGCGAAGGGCGTCGACGAGCTTTTCGCTGGGCGCTGCGAGCTGGAGGGTGCGGGTCATTGCGCCTTGCAGGTAGCTATCGCCGCCGGCGAGGAGACGTTCGGCGATGGTCTGGCGTGCGATGGCTCCGACGAGGCGGTCGCCGCGGACGACGGGGAAGACGTCGTGAAGGCTATGCACGGTGCGGTCGAGCGCGCCGCGCAGGGTTTCGGAGCTGGAGAGCAGGGTGTACTCGGTGAGCATGACCTCGCGGACGAGGATGGCGTCGGCGTCGGTGCCGCCCTGGGTGTGCGCACTGCTGATCTGGACGTAGAGCAGAAGAAACGCGCCGACAGCGATGAGCCAATAGAAGTTGGGCAGCAGAAAACCTGCCAACAGCATGGCGATGGCTAGGCCGGTGCCGAGACTGAAGACGGGTTTTGTGGCGGCGGATTTTTTACCGGAGGCGTCCTGCGGCGTGGCACGCAGCAGCTGGCGCGAGGGCATGGCGGCGGCGGGCAATAGGCTGACGGCGCCGAGGACGAACTCCGTCCAGATGTTGCTGCGGAGGATGTGGCCGAGGCTGATCCATGGCTGCGCGAGCAGTGACGCGTGCGGAGCGATGCTGAGGCTGAAGGCGAGGATGAAGAGCCCGGCAGCGAAGTTGGCGATGGGGCCGCTAAGGGTGACCCAGCGTGTGTTGCGGCGTACAGGGCTGCTGGATTGCAGCGAGGCTCCGTCGCTGGAGCTGAAGGCCATGACTCCGCCGACGGGCAGGAGGTAGATGGCGCGCAGGTGCAAGCCAGCGTAGGTGGCGGCGATAGAGCGGGCGACCTCGCGGATAAAGACGGCGATGCAGAGCGCCATCCAGAGAGCGAAGCCGCGGCCGAGGCCTCCGGTGAAGTAGGCGGAGAGCGAGAGTGACAGAACCAGCAGGAGCGGGAACGAGAGATGAACACGGACGTCGACGCCGAGGAAGGAGCCGACTGGGAGTGACGAACGCAGCATCTCGCTATTGTAGGGCGTTGGTCGGCACAGGACGCGTTTTGCGCTGCGGGAGACCTGATACCGTCGGAGAGGACGATGAGAGTTATTGCAGGCGAGTACCGGTCAAGGATGTTGCAGGCACCGAAGGGCATGGCCACGCGGCCGACGAGTGACCGGCTGCGGGAAACACTGTTCAATGTGTTGGGGCCTCTGGTTGAGGGAGCGCGCTTTGTGGATTTGTATGCGGGCTCGGGCGCTGTGGGAATCGAGGCCATTAGCCGGGGAGCGGAGTTTGTGTGGTTTGCGGAGAAGGCTCCGGCGGCGGTGAGGGCTGTGCGAGACAATCTGCAAAACCTGAAGATTACTGGTGGCTTTGCTGTGGAAGACCGTGGTGTTCGCAAGCTGCTGGATGCGTTGCTGAGCAAGGAGCGCTCGGTGGAGATCGTGTATCTGGACCCACCATATGAGGCTGCCGAGGAGTACGCGGCGACGCTGGAGTTCCTGGGGCGGCATCACCGCGTGCTGCTTGCGGAGAGTGCAGTGGTGGTGGTGGAGCATGCCAAGCGACAGGCGACTGAAGAACGCTATGGAGCGTTGCAGAGGAGCCGGCTTTTACAACAGGGCGATGCGGCGTTGAGCTTCTATTCGGTGGCGTAGACGATGTGCGACCGAGGCTTTCGGAGTTAGAAGCCGCCGCCCTCGTGGACACCGGATTCGAGATCGACGGTGAAGGGGATTTCCTTGTCGGTGTGGAGGTTCCAGCCGGTGCCGTGGAGGCGGCCGTGTTTGACTCCGGAGAGGGTGACACCCTCCCAGGTGACGCGGGCGCTCTGCCAGCGGAGGCCGTTGGCGCCGACGGCGGCAACGGTGTGAAATCCTGCGAGGAAGAGCAGGCCGTTTGACGGAGCGGCGAAGATCTGGGTGACGGGCCGGACGGGCAGATGCAGGGAGCGCTCGGGGTTGAGCGTGTCGATGAGGTAGGCGTAGCCGCCAGCGACTGCGAGCAGGTCGTCCGGGCGCGGGCAGGCGAAGACTCCGGTTGGCAGGTGCGGGTCTTTGAAGCCGAGCGCGCAGGTGGCCATGAAGTTGCCGCCGAACATGGGCTTCACGTCGAGCAGCAGAGCGCCGCGGTTGATGGCGGCCTCTTCGCCGGGGACAGCCACCGGATACGTATAGTGACGCGCAGGGGCGATGAGCGGCGGCTTGGTAAGCGTGGTCGCGGTCCAGTTGTAAAGGAAGCCTTCGTGCGTGGAACCCATTAAATCTGCCTTCATGTGGCGAGCGTGCCGCCGGTGATTACAGGAGGTGTTGCCAGCCCTGGGGGGCGAGCGGAGTACGGTCTCCTGAAGCCTTCACCAGCGTAACCTGCGGGGCGGATTTGCGGGCATTACGGAGGACGCCTATGGGGGTAATGGGGACGCCAGCGATGGAGCGTGGTATGCGGGTTCCGGGGCGAGCGGTGAAGAGGAGCTCGTAGTCCTCGCCGCCGTGCAGGGCGTTGTGGAGCGCCTGTTCTGCTGAAAGGGAATCTGTTAGTGGGTGGAGCGGCAGAGCTGCGGCTTGGACGTCGGCGGCGACGTTGGATTCGGTGCAGAGGTGCGCGAGGTCGGTGGAGAGGCCGTCGGAGAGGTCGATGCAGGCGGTGGCGAGGCGGCGGCGAAGCAGGGTTTGGCCGACGGCGAGGCGGGGTTGCGGGTAAAGGTGGGGGTGGTCGTCTGTTGGGTTGGCGTTGCGGTAACGTCGTGGCGAGCGGGCGAGGGCAGCGAGTTCTGTGGCGGCTCCGCCGAGGGATCCGGTGACGTAGAGGCGGTCGCCAGAGCGGGCGGTGCTGCGTCGGAGGGCTTTGCCGGCGGGCGCGGAGCCGAGCAGGACAATGTCGGCGAGGATGTTGTCGGATGGCGATTCGGAGGTGTCTCCGCCGGCGAGCGGTGTTTTAGAGGCGGAGGCTAAGGTGAGCAGGCCGTCGAGGAAGTCGTTGATCCAGATTGGGTTAACGCTGCGTGGGAGGGCGAGGGAGAGAAATGCTGCGAGCGGGGTGCCTCCCATGGAGGCGATGTCGGAGAGGCCGCGGGTGAGGGCGCGGTGGCCGACGGAGCGGGCCGGGTGCCAGTTGCGGCGGAAGTGGTGGCCTTCGAGGGAGAAGTCGGTAGTGACAAGGAGTTCGTGGCCGGGCGGCGGGGCGAGGATGGCGCAGTCGTCGCAGATGCCGAGGCGCAGATGGCGATGGCGGCCAGCAGCGGCGGCGCGGATGCGCGCGATCAGGGCGAGTTCGCCAGGCACGAAAGCGTTTTTTGATACAGGAGCCACTTTTGTTCAGGATACCCCGGTCGGGGTATGGGCTCCCAAAGTTGAACCTTGTAGCGTTTTGGTACGTCGATTATCATAAGAAAGCTGGCACCGAGATGGGCAGTACATCGCCCCGCGAGTATCAGCTAACGAAAGATCCGCTGCCATCCGTGTCTCCCAGGCCGGCTGCAGCCTCGCCCACCGCAGTTCAGGCGCGGAGGGTGAAGAATTCCGGCCCAGAGGCAGCGTGTTTCGTGCGTAAGCATTACATCGTGTACATCTCGCAGGCGCAGGACGGCTCAGTGGAGCGTGTCTCCGTTCCGATGCGCTACGTTTACCTGTTTCTCGCTGCGGCGGTGACGGGTATGTTTACCATCGCAGGCATGGCGGGTTCGTATGCGCGGATGGTGGCCAAGGCTGAGGCCGTGAACCACCTGCGCGAAGAGCTGGCGATGACGCGGCAGGACTACCAGCATCTGGAGACGAAGGCGCACGAGAAGGACGTTCAGGCGGCGAGCCTCGGATCGCTGGCGAGCGAGGTTTCCGCGATCTACGGTCTGACGGCGGGCAGGCTGACGCACATCCGTGGCGGGCTTAAGACGGCAAAGCCTTCGGCTGCGGTAGACGTGGCAAAGACGCCGCTGAAGGACGACTCGACGTTCAACGATGACAGCTACTACAAGTCTCTGAACACGTTTTACGCGCTGCAGAATACAGCCACCAGCGGCTTGACCGTGGAGCTGGCTTCACAGTCGGCGAACTCGTCGCTGGGGGTGCGCGGGGAGCTGGGCGACTTTGCTTCGACCGACGCTGACTTCGAGTCGACGGGGCCGAACGTGCCGAATATGTGGCCGATCATGGGGCCGATCAACTCCGGCTTTGGCGAACGGCAGGACCCGGTGCTGGGCAATGGCGAGGGCGAGTTCCACAAGGGCGTCGATATCGGCAGCCCGGATGGAACGCCGGTTCATGCTCCGGCGAATGGGCGCGTGATCAAGGCCGGCTTCGGCGGCGGCTATGGACGCGAGATCGAGATCGACCACGGCAATGGCATTGTGACGGTTTACGGCCATCTGCAGGGCTTCAACGTGGTTGAGGGCCAGGTGGTGGTGAAGGGTGAGGTGATCGGGTACGTCGGCCACTCGGGCCGTGTGACGGGATCGCACCTGCACTACGAGGTTCAGGTGCGGGGAACGGCGGTGAATCCGCACAAGTACCTGCAGACGACGATGGCGCAGTTGGGCGGAATCGGCACGGGCAAGTAAGGTTTTTGTCGGCCTGATTCCGCGAGACCCTCCCCCGGTCTTGGGGGTAAAATCCGCAGACGATTGGGGTTAATGGTGGAACCCTGTTTTGGGGCGCAGCGCAGGCCAGTGGGTTCGGCTGCAAAAAAAAAGCGGTGAGCATGGCGCTGGAACGCTGATGAGAAGGCCGGCGGCGGCACGCCGCCTTTTCTTTCCCTGCTCTTACTGTATCGGGGTGTCAAGGATTTCTGGGCATTCGGATCTCAGGGTCTTGACTATTATTACGGATTGCAATAGAATTATTGCAATCCGTAATGGTTGACGGAGTGGCGTTTGAGGGGCCATCCAGTGAAGCTCGGTGACAAAATTCGGTACCTGCGTGAGGTTGAGGGCAGTTTGCGCGGCCTGGGCAGGGCGATGACGCAGGGCGAGCTGGTGCGCGCGATTGCGGATGAGGTTGCAGAGGCTCCGGGCACGATCAGCCAGAGCTACCTATCGCAGATTGAGAGCGGCGCTCGGCCGCATTTGACCAATACGTCGCGGCTGCTGCTGGCGAAGTTCTTCAAGGTGCATCCCGGGTATCTCGTGGATGATCCTGAGGGTTATCACCCGGAGCTTCAGAGCGATCTGCGCGGGCAAGAAGACAAGCTGGATCTCTGGCTGGTCGGTGGCGCGGAGCGGTTCAGGCGCGACCGCGAGCTGCGGAAGGCGCTGTTGGCGATCTCGCGGCATGAGGACTCTCGTGGTGCGTTGTTGTTGCTGGAGAGCGTGCTGGAGACGCCGAAGCTGGCGGAGAGACTGATGGAAGTGTTGAGAAGCAGGGATTAGGGACCAGGGATTGGGAAGAGCAAAGCAACTGCAGAGTCGCCGAGGAAGGCGGGACTAGGAGGTTTCGCGATGAGTGGATGGGATTGGAATGCGATTTATCTGACGTGTTTTGCTGTGGGGCTGGTGCTTAGCTTTGCGATGTTTCTTGGCGGAGCGCTGCATCTGCACATTGGCAGGTTTCATATGCATGGGCATGGGCTGGCGAAGTCGCATGGTATTGGGCATCGCGGGGTTAACAGTGCTTCGCCGCTGAATGGGTTCACGCTGATGGCTTTTTTGTGCTGGTTCGGCGGCACGGGATACCTGATGCATGAGGCGCATATCTTCAGCCTGACGCTGGTGCTGCTGTTCTCGATCGTGAGCGGCACCGCTGGCGCGTCGCTGGTGTTCTGGTTTCTGGTGAAGGTGTTGATGCCGGGGGAGCGGACTCTGGAGGCGGAGGATACGGAGATCGTCGGCATGGTTGGACACCTGAGCACGAAGCTGCCGGGACGCGGGTATGGCGAGATGCTGTATGCGCAGAACGGGGCTCGGCGATGTGTGACGGTGAAGAGCGATGACAGCCAACCGATGGAGCGCGGCGTCGAGGTTATGGTGATGCGCTTTGAACGCGGCGTTGCGTATGTGCGGCGCTGGGAGGAGTTTGAAGACGGTCTGCTGAAGGAGCAGGAAGTAGGAAATAGCGAGTAGGAAGAAGTAGAGAAAGGTGCGAAGTACGACGATGATGCTGCATGGGTTGATGAACGCAGGTCCAGTTGCGATGACGGTTTTTCTACTTGGCGCGGGCATACCGCTGGCTATGCGCAAGGTTCCGATGAACCATTTTTATGGATTCCGCGTACCGAAGACGATGTCGAGCCCGGAGATCTGGTACGAGGCGAATTACAACACTGGCGTGAACATGATTACGGCCAGCGGTGTGACGCTGCTGGTATGGGCTGGATGCTTTTTGATTGGAGGCGGAGCCCTGGCCGCGTTCGTTGCGGTTCCGGTGACAGTGGTTACGCAGGCTGCCGGACTGATTGTTTCGTTTGTCCAGTTGAGCAAGTTGTAGCTCTGCTGGTTTATTGCCGTGGCTGTAGGGCCGCGAGGTTCTCTGGAGGAATAGAGACAGCGGTGTAGCAGATGTTGATGAGGCTAGTATGTCGAACCATTTGATAGTGATCGTTGGATTGATTGTTGTGGGCACGCTGATGCTGATGACGATCATGGCGAAGATGTACAAGAAGGCTGGACCGAATGAGGCGATTATTCGCTACGGCTTTGGCGGCGCGGATGTGATCAAGGGTCATGGCGCGTTGGTTTATCCGGTGGTGCAGCATACGCGAGTTCTCAGCCTGGAGCTGATGAGCTTCGATGTAGCGCCAGCGCAAGACCTGTACACGAAACAGGGTGTCGCGGTGATGGTTGAGGCGGTTGCGCAGATCAAGGTGCGCTCGGACAAAGAGAGCATCTTGACCGCAGCGGAACAATTGCTTTCCAAGGCGCCGGCGGAGCGCGAAGGCTTGATCCGGTTGGTGATGGAGGGCCATCTGCGCGGAATCATCGGTCAGCTTACAGTCGAGCAGATTGTGAAGGAGCCGGAGATGGTCGGCGAACGGATGCGTGCAACGTGCGCTGAAGACCTGAGCAAGATGGGGCTCGAAGTAGTGAGCTTCACCATCAAGGAGGTTCGCGACAAGAACGAGTACATCACGAACATGGGTCGGCCGGACGTGGCGCGGATCAAGCGTGATGCTGAGATTGCAATGGCCGAGGCTGAGCGCGATACGGCGATTCGTCGTGCGATTGCTCTGCGCGAGGCTGCGGTTGCGAAGGCTGCTGCGGACCAGGAGCGCGTGCTGGCGGAGACGCAGTCTTTGGCGAAGCAGGCTGAGGCTCAGCGTGATCTGGATGTGCAGAAGGCGCAGTTTGCCGAGATTGCGCAGAGGCAGCAGGCGCAGGCGGATAAGGCCTATGAGATCCAGACGAACGTGATGCAGCAGAAGGTGATTGCTGAGCAGGTTCGTGTGCAGCAGATTGAGAAAGAGGCGCAGGTGAAGGTGCAGGAGGCCGAGATTCTGCGTAACGAGAAGGAGTTGATTGCGACGGTACTGAAGAAGTCGGAGATCGAGGCGCAGCGCATCGGCAATATGGCCAATGCGGAGAAGGCGCGCACGGTGGCCGAGGCCGAAGGTAAAGCGCAGGCGATTCGTACGCAGGGCGAGGCTGAGGCTGCGGTCATCTTCCAGAAGGGCGAGGCCGAGGCGAAGGCGATGAACATCAAGGCTGAGGCGTACCAGGAGTGGTCGCAGGCTGCGGTGGTCGACAAGCTGATTACGAACATGGCCGATGTGGTGCGCGCGATGGCTGAGCCGCTGAGCAATGTGGACAAGATCACGATTGTGTCCACGGGCGAAGGCAAGGGCGCGTCGAAGCTGACTGGCGAGATGACGGAGATCGCTGCACAGGTGCCTGCGTTGTTTGAGGCGCTGAGCGGGATGAAGATGAGCGATCTGATGTCGAACGTGAAGCAGATGGCGACGCGGAGCAACGGCGATGGGAAGAAGGTCGTCGATGGAGATGCGGCGAGGTGACAAGGACGGCGCGCGGGGTGACTCGCGCGCTGTTTGATTTTCGAGCGTGTGCATCCACCTTAGGCGCGATGAAGCTGCGCCGAAGGTGGATGCACCCAGAAGTCGAGGTGGTTCACTCGGTAGTTGAGGAGGTAGAGCGATGGCGCTGATGGAGCGAGTGGCGATGCTACTGCGGGCGAATGTGAATGACATGATCGACCGCGCGGAAGATCCGGAGAAGATGTTGAAGCAGCTGCTGCTGGATATGGAGAACCAACTGCTGCAGGTGAAGACTCAGGTGGCGATCGCGATCGCGGACCAGCATCTGCTGGAGAAGAAGCAGCAGGAGCAGGTTGATGGCGCGGCGAACTGGCGCGGCAAGGCTGAGCTTGCGGTGAAGAAGGGCGAGGATGAGCTGGCCCGGCTGGCCCTGGAGCGTGCGTTGAGCCATGAGGAGATGGCTGCGGGTTTTGCTCATCAGGTGAGCGAGCAGACGGCCGAGGCTGAGGGACTACGCACGACATATGTGAAGCTGCAGGGCAAGCTGAAGGAGACGCAGGCGCAGTGCGAGATGCTGGTAGCTCAGCACAGGAGGGCGAAGATGGCTGGACGTGCGACGAAGGCTCAGCAGACGATTGAGGGCTCGACGGTGCGTGGGGCGAAGAGTGCTGTGCTGGGGCGGTTCAAAGCGCGGATACAGAGTGCCGAGGCGGAGAACCATGCCGGACGTGTGTTGCTGGAAGGCGAGTCGCTGGAGGACAAATTCACCAAGCTGGAGCGCGATGGCAAGGTGGAGCAGCTACTGGATGAACTGAAGCAGAAGCATGGGAGGCTGCTGCAGGCGGGGTGAGAGGCAGAGTGTAGAGGATAGAGTGTAGAGCGTAGACGAAGACTAGGTCCTTACCGGCTGACTGGGGTGAGGGGTCTTGCTGCTGTATAGAGCTGTGACAAGAGTGCGGGCGAGTAGGGGTCGTGGGTTTGCCATAGGATGGCGCCGGTGTTGTCGACGAGGAGGACGTAGGCGGCGTCGGGTGCTGTGGGGGTGAACTGGGCGGCCTGCTTCCATGCGGATTCGCCGGTGGTGAGCGGCAGGAAGCGTGGTTTGACGATGTCAGGGACCTGCTTGCGGATGCTGTGCAGGATGAGCGGACGTACGAAGGATGGCGCGTCTTCGAGGAACGGGATGTCGAAGTAGGAGATGCCTGAGCCATTGAGGGAGCTACGTACGGCCTTTTCCCACGTTGTGGTGGTTTCTTTGGAGTGCTCGGTGAAACCGAGGATGAGGATGGTGGCGCGGGGTGCAAGGTCGCGGGGGAGCTTGACGGTGTGGCCGTCGAGAGTGGTGCCGGAGGCAGAAGGGATCGTGGCGGCCTGGGCGGATGCGGTAATGAGCAGCAGGACTGCAAAGAGGCGGTATCTGTTCATACACTGCAAAGAGACGCGCGCGGGCGATCTCGTGCCAAGGTACGTTGCTTGAAATGTTCAGGCGGATTTGGCCGGATGAAACGTTTTGGGGTCCTTCGACTACGTGATCCGCAAAGGGCGCGGCTCACTCGCTCAGGATGTCAGTTCTTACTAAAGCTACACCCCGATCCGAGAGTTCGGATCGGGGTGTAGAGAGGTGCGGATTGCTGCGTTAGCGGTCAGTTGCTGGCGGTGGAGGTGCCGCCGACGTAGGTTACGTGCCAGACGGAGCGGGTGCCGTCGTCGGTGACGAAGAGCGAGCCGTCTTTGCCGACGGTGACGCCGACGGGGCGGCCCCAGACCTGGCCGTCGTCGGTGACGAAGCCGGTGAGGAAGTCGTCGTACTCGCCGGTGGCCTTGCCGTTGACGATGGGGATGGCGACGACCTCGTAGCCGGCGCGGTTCTTGCGGTTCCAGCTGCCGTGCTCGGCGGCGAAGGCGTAACCATCGTAGACGGCTGGGAACTGCGTCTTATGCAGCGGGTAGAAGGTCATCTCCAGCGAGGCCATGTGGGGTTGCACGAGGACGTCAGGCGTGCGGACCTGTTTGGAGATGTCCTGACGCTTGCAGTTTTTTGCTTCGTCGTCGGTGAGGGGCTTGGTGAGCTGGGGGTTAGGGCCGGTGCCGTTGGCGCAGGGGTCCTGCAGGCGCGGGTCGCGGACGCCGCCCATGTAGTACCAGGGCCAGCCGAAGAAGCTGTGCTCGGGGACGCTGGTTACGTAGTCGGGGACGAGGTGGTTGCCGAGGTTATCACGCTCGTTGGTGGAGCACCAGAGGGAGTCGGTGACGGGGTTGACAGCTTCGCCGACGCAGTTGCGGATGCCGGTGGCATAGACCTCGAGGAACTTGCCCTCGGGGGTGTACTCGAGGACGTCGGCGCGGTGGAATTCCTTGGGGTGCGTGTCTGCGTCGTCGACGTTGGAGCCGGAGCCGACGGAGATGAGGAGCTTGCCGTCTTTGAATATG
>CAJCIM010000127.1 GCA_903970395.1 Acidobacteriaceae bacterium | reverse complement strand
CCCCTACGAGCGCTATTCAGCGTATGGGTAAAGTGTTGCGTAGAGATCAAGGTCATTCTCGCGAATGAGCCGTGCTAGCCGCTTAGACTGCTCCCCGAGTTGAGTGTCGCTGGCTGCAGCTACGTTGTCATAGATGTGCTGCTCGGTTGATGTTGAGAAGAGCGTGAGGGCTTCGGGGTACTCATCGAGTGCGCCGCGTAGCAAAAGGCGAGCCAGAACCGTCGGTTCCTGAAGGTCTGCACCGACCATTTCCGACCACCACCACCCGAGATTTGGATTCTGCTGAAATGCGGTCGTGATAGCAGCTGTGGGCCGCTGGAACGTCCGATAATGAATCCGGTGCGATGCGGGCAGATCGAGGTGTGGGCCAAAGATGGATTGTTCAAACTGCAGGATAGGTGTGTAGGCGCGGCAGGTAGTGTAAAGCTCAACAACACGAGAGTAGTCGCCGCCGATGCCGAAGTTGCCAATCTTTCCCGCTGCTCGTGCGTCTTCGAGGAAGCGCAGCAGGTCATCATGGACGAGTTCGGTGCTCTCAGGTTCGTGGAGTAGAAAGATCTCCACGTATTCCCTTCCCAGCGCGCGCAGGCTACGCTCCAGGGACTGCTGAGCGTTGGAGGAGTTGAAACGAACCTTTCCAGAGCCGCGCAGAAGGCGCGCTGGAGCAGCGAGCGGGCCGAGGCGCCGACCAGCGGCGGTGGCGCTACGCTGGAGGAGATTGGGTGGCTCCATACCGAACTTGGTCGTAATCGTTGCATCAGGGCGCAACTTCAGGAACTCTCCGAGCAGGCTTTCGCAGTCGCCCTGACCGTAGAGGCGCGCGGTGTCGAAGTGGCGAATGCCTGCGTCGTATGCGGCAGCGAGAAGGCGGAGCGAGGTCTTGCGGTCCAGTCCTGGACCGAGCAGATAGGAACAGCCGAAGCCAAGCTGCGGCGTCGTCCTGGGCGTTTGAGCAGCGCTTGCAGGTGGCAGTGTGACAGTCCGCATTGGAGCCGCTGCGACGACCGGTTCGGGCAGCCAAATGCCGTCGTTGATCGCCTTGCTGCGCAGATGGTCGGTGAGGCGCATGGCGAGGGCCAGGATGGTGTGCGTCGGGTTTGAGTATCCGCAGCTAGGGAAGACGGAGCTGGAACAGATGTAGGCGTTCGCGATGCCGTGGAGCTTAAGGTCGGTATCGACGATTCCCTCTGCGGCTGCGGCAGACATGCGGGTTCCGCTCATGTGGTGGTAGCTATCGGTACACAGAGAACGGACGAGTGCGTCGTCGGCGAAGAAGCCTTTGGGTGGAATAACCTTGGCAAAGCGGCGCGCCGCAAAGACCTCGGTAGCGCGCTTGACGTAGGTGCGCATCGTGAGGAGTTCGTGGTCGGATATCTGCCAGTCGACGCAAGCGCGGAGCAGGCCGAGGGCGTCGCGATCAGGCGAGAGCGTGATGCTGCTGGCAGAACGTGGTGACTGCTCACAGTGGACGGTGAGCATGGTGCGGTTCCACTCCGGGCCGCCGTCGGGCAAGTCGCCGAGAAGACGCTGCGTGATGGTTTCAAGTGCGATTGAAGGAAGATGGGGCGCGGCCTTCTTCCACTCGGCGACCGTCGGGCGTCTTCCCTTCTGGGCGATCTCACGGAGCATCACGGTGGCGTCATCGCGGGCGGCATCGTCCTTGCGGTAGGGGCCGATGGTTCCGGCAACGTTGAGGGTGCGGGCTTTGGCCTGCTCGGCTGACGAGAGCTGCACCTTGTTGTGGTAGCGGAAGGTGCCTAGCGTGGCGTAGCCGAAGTAGCGGGCTGCGGGCTGGGTTGCGATGTCGCGGATGGAGATGCCGTTGAGCGAGATGTGATCCTGGTAGTTGCGGCCGAGGAGGCCGTTGCGTTGCCAGGGAGCAGTTCCCTCTTCCAGCGGCTGGAGGAGGAGGCGGTTGGTCTCGATGCCTCCGAGAGCGAGGACGTAGCGGTCGGCGACGATGTGGGCTTCCCTGCCGGAGTAGCTGCGGATGCGGAGGGAGGCGATGGCGCTGCGCGTGTCGTTGAGCACCAGTCCGGTGACGTTAGCGTGGTACAGGACTTTGAGCCAGCGCGAGTCGCGCAGCATGTGGCGGTTGAGGACGGCGAAGTCGCGCTGCGGGCACCAGCGCGAGTATGCCATGCGGAACTCCGGGCCGAGATCGCAGATGGAGAGGCCGAGACCTGCCCAAACGCGATGGTCTTCGCGTTCGGAGAGGCGAAGGCCTTCGAAGTTGAGAGCGCGCTCGTAGAAGGGTGCGAGATCGGCCTTGCTGATGGGCCAGCCGCTGCCTTTGACGTGCTTGCGGGGCTCGAAGTCGAAGGCATCGAGCTCAAGGATTTGGCCTCCCCATTGCGTTGTGCTGCCGCCCAGGGTGCGGAAGCGACCGCGGGTTGCGCCAGAGTATTCGCGGCCAGCGAAGTCGGTGCGGTAAAGCTCCTGCGAGCGAGCTTCGAGGTCGAGGCCACCGGCTTCGAGCAGCAGGACGCTGAGGCCCTGCAAGGCGAGTTGCGTGGCTAGCAGAATGCCCGCTGCGCCGGCGCCGACGATGCAGACGTTGACCTTATCCGATCCGGCAGGTCCGGGAACCGGAGTGTCGCTGCGCTCGAAGTCCAGGAGCATGAGGCTATTCTAGCGTGATGAAGATTACACAGGCGGTCTTCGGAGTCTTCCACCACTTTGCGCTGGCGCGCGAGCTTGAGCAGCGTGGACATCTGCAGAAGGTCTACTCGACGTGGCCGTGGGCGAGGCTGAAGCGTGAAGGCATTGTGCGGGACAAGGTAGAGACGTTTCCGTGGATCCATACTCCGGAGACGGTGCTGAACCGGTATGGGCTGCTGCCGCGATGGCTCTCCGACGATTTGGGAGTGCAGAATGCGCTGCGGTTCGACGACTGGACCGCAAAGCGAATCCCTGAGGACACGGATGCACTGGTGGCGATTGCCGGAGCCGGGCTGAAGACCGGAAGGCTGGTGCAGCAGCGCGGCGGCAGGTTCGTGTGCGATCGCGGGTCGACGCATCAACGGTACCAGGAGCAGCTGGTTCGTTCCGAGTATCGGCTTTGGGGGGTAGATCTGCCGGTTTCGGATATCCGCGACACAGTGCGCGAGGAGGAGATCTACGCCCAGGCGGACGCAATTACGGTGCCTTCGAGCTTCGCGCTGCGGTCGTATGTGGAGATGGGCGTGCCGCGCGAGAAGCTGCGGGTAATTCCCTATGGCGCTGAGCTGAGTGCTGTGAGCGCTGAGGCGCTGACGGTTTCTGATGGTCTGGATGTGCTGTTTGCCGGAGCGGTGAGCCTGCGGAAGGGTGTTCCGTATCTGCTGGAGGCGTTTGCGCGGTTGAAGGTTCCGGGCAAGCGATTACGGCTTGCGGGTTCACTGGAACCGGACATCAAGCAGGTGCTGCGGAGGCTGCCAATGGACGGTGTCGAGCTGCTGGGGCCGCTCCCGAAGGCGGAGCTGATGGCGCTGATGCGACGGAGCCAGGTGCTGGTTTTGCCGTCGGTTGAAGACGGGTTTGGGTTGGTGATGGCTGAGGCGATGGCCTGCGGTTGCGCGGTGGTGGCCTCAACCAATACTGGAGCTGACGACCTCTACAGCGATGGCTGCGAGGGGTTTATTGTGCCGGTGCGCGATCCGGGAGTGATTGCGCACCGGCTGCAGCGGCTCGCTGACGACCGTGAACTGCTGGCTACGATGCGGGATGCGGCGGTGAAGCGCGTGGAGCGGATCGGTGGGTGGAGCGAGTACGGCGAACAGTGGGTTACGCTGCTGCAGGAGCTTACTGGCAAGAGCTAGCGGCAGGTTCCGCCACCGACGAAGTGGACGATCTCCAGCTTGTCGCCGCTGTTGACGGTGAGTGAGGACCACTGCGTACGTGCGGCGATCTCGCCGTTGAGCTCGACGGCGATCCGATCAGGCTTGAGCTCCAGTGCGGTGAGCAGCTCCGCGAGCGGCGTGGAATCGGCGAGGTCCGGGAGGTTGCGGGTGTTGCCGTTGATCTGGAGGGTAAGCATCCGATTTCCGTGGTTCGCGGGTAGGGGGTGCCCCCCTCCCTTTTCTTTTATCGATCTTATAAGAATCAGCTACTTAGCGGGGTATCCCGAGGGTAAGTGATGATTCTAAGTGGCTTGCGGGTAAGATATTGGAAATATTAGGGTTAGCCTTTCGTGTCTCTGGCGCACACCGATTCCCTTTTGCCTAACTCAATTATAGAGCGGTGGGGGGATGGAAGATATTTTTCTATTTGGCTTGGAATGTTGGGGTTGCGAGGTGGAGGGGTTGACAGGTCTACGGAAGGCAACCCCCCGGGGCTGAAGCCCCCTCTTCATAAGGTCTCTATGAAACCCGAGGCTGAAGCCTCGGGGTACCTGGTCTTGGCAGAATTGAGAAGCAGCTGCTACGTCATCACACCCCCGATTTGGCGGAGCATGACAAGGTCTGGAGTGGGAACGATGACAAAACTTAGGAGCAGAAATGGCTCAGCTCATCCTTGGAATTGGCGGAGAGGCCAGAGCAGATCGAGTGGGCCTTTGCCGTGGCCAATCTGCGCAGATCTACGGAGAGCCTCGGTGACATAGTGTTTGGCCGATTTTGCCGCATCGAGAGCGGGTTTTTCGCGGATTAAATTCGACAAAAAAGCTGTGGAAAAAGCGCACCCAGTACCGTGCGTCGCGGTGGTTTCGATGTGGTCGCCGGAGAGGTGATGGAGGGTGCCGTCGGCGAGGCGGAGGAGGTCGGTGGGGGAGGTCTGGTCGCCGCCCGTAACTATCTGATTAAGGGTTGGATAGAGGTCAGCGAGAGAGGCTGCGGCAGCCTCGGCCTCGGGCATGGAGGTGACGGGTTTGCCGGTCAAGAGGGCCAGTTCGCGCCAGTTGGGGGTGATCCAATCGACCAGGGGTAGCAAGCTGTTGCGGAGGGTTTGGAGCGCTTCGGAAGCCAAGAGGTCAGCGCCAGAACTGGAACGGAGAACAGGGTCCAAGACAATTGGAATGTGAGAGTTGCGCCCGCTTCCCGATGTGATTTCCTGAAGGTATTCGGCAACGGTGGAGACGGTTTCGGCGTTGCCCAGCACGCCGAGCTTGATCCCCTGTGGCGGAAGGTCTATTTGGAGGTGTTTCAAAGTGCGCTGGAGGAGGTCTGCGGAGACCGGTTCTACGGCCGCAACGCCGAGCGTTGACTGAACAGTGAGCGCGGTAATCGCCGAGGTGGCGAAGAGGCCATGGGCCTGAAACACCAGTAAATCCGCGGTGATTCCAGCGCCCGAGGAGGGATCGTAGCCGGCGATGGTGAGCGCGAGCGGAGGTTTTTCGGCCGGGGGTGGGCTACTGGAAGAGGTCAAGGGACGTGGGTCAGCGTGAGAAAAAACCTAGCATAGTTGCGCAGGATTGGCAAGAAAAATGGAGAGGTGATGGCCTTTGCTTTGTTTGACTTAGGTGTGGGCGAACGGGACAATAGTCATATGAGTGATCCTACGATGAAAGTCGTCGGTGAGCTGCAGGGCAAGACCAGAAGGATTTTGAAGAGCGGTACTCTTCTGGCGCTGTCTCTGGGTTTGTCAGCCTCCGGCGTCGCCAGTCCTACGGTGAAACGAGTAACGGAAGTAAAGGGTGGAGTCCATCCCACCAGCGTTGCAAAACATCACTGGTTCCAAGTTGGAAAGGCCTCCTGGTATGGTCCAGGATTCCATGGCCGTCCGACCGCGAATGGGGAGACCTACGATATGTACGCTATGACGTGTGCGCATCGGACGTTGCCCCTGGGCACGTGGGTTCGAGTAACGAACCTGTTCAACAAAAAGTCGGTTTTTCTTCGGGTCAACGATCGTGGGCCAATGGCACCAAGTTTGATTGTGGACCTATCCTACGCAGCCAGCCAGAGGCTTGGTTTCGGAGGGATAGCGAAGGTAAAGATCGAGGTAGTTTCGCCGCTGGATGAGCCCATGACACGGAAGCTGGTAGCAGAGCTTCCCATGAGCAACGATCCGGCGGTACTGGGCGTAACGCCCGTTTCCGAGCCGAACGTTGGCCTGGTTTCGATGGGTGAGAGCCGCTAGCTGGACATCACCGCATCCGTTTCAAGGGCCAGCATTTAGGGCTACGACGAAAGGCTGAGAGGCCCTGCATTCCACACGCGAAAGCGGACGGAGTGCAGGGCCCAAGATTTTAAGCGGCTGTGGCAGGATGTACGCTCGTGCCTTCGGCTCTGGCTACGGCAAAGGCGTTCACGCAGAGGGCGCAAAGTAAAAGCCCGCAAAGGTCGCAGAGGAAAACAGTCAACAGCCCAAGAGAAATCCCACCCATGACGGCAAACTGGCGGCATGGGCGGGATTTTGGGGGTTGGTGCGGGTTAGGGGCGGATGTCGCCGTGGGTGACGGGCAGATCGCTGAGGCGGAGGGCCAGTGAGCGGGCACCGCCACCGCCCTTGATGAACTCCGAGAGCTCCAGCTGGACGACGTCAAAACCGGCGTCGAAGAGCCGGGTGGCGAGTTCGCGACTGATCTCTCCGGTGAAGATCATGCGGCCGAGGTTGAGGGCGCAGCACGCCATGCGGGTGGCGTCGGCTTCGGTTACGGCGATACGCTTCCCTGCCGGATAGGCGGATTCGATGAGGGCGAGCGAGGCCGCATCGAAGGCACCGGGGTAGTAGAGCAGGAACCCTGCATCTCCCGAAGGACTGTGGAGCGGGGTGAAGCAGGTGTCCAGGTGGTAGAAGCGGGGGTCGTTGAGGTGCAGCGAGTGCACGGGAAGGTGCCAGGCGTCGGCAACGTGCCGGTGAGAGGCCTTGCAGGTGCGGACGCCGTGGGCAGCCCAGAGGTGCTTACCAGTGTCGTCGAAGCTGATGTCGCCTTCCCCTTCGAAGGCGGTTTCACGCGGCGTCTCCCAGAGAAGGAAGCCGTGGCCGGCGAGCCAACGACGGAGGTAGGTAGCCTCGGGCAGACGCTCCGTACGGGAGAAGCTGGAGACTGCGGCCACGCCGTGGTGGACCAGACCGGCGTGGCCGATGAAGACCATGTCTGGACAGCCGGGTTCAGGGTGGATGAGGCGCACATCGGCCACCGATCGGAGGACGTTGTGCAGGCCCTTCCACTGGGCAAATGCGAGATCGCGGGAGAAGGTATGCACCTTGCCAGCGCGGCCAGAGCTCATCCAGGGATTGAGCACGTAGTCGGCTCCGTACCACTCAGGCGGACACATGAGGAATGTGGGGCGGGTGAAGAGAGGCGTGGAGGCGAAGACTTCAGGGGATGTTGAAACGATGGTGCTTGTAGCCATGATGAAGTGTTTCCTAACGTTCCGACAGGGAGTTTCCTCCCACGAAGGGTGAATCGTCAAGTGGATGGACCCCCATTGGTACATCGCCCGAACAGTTCACTATCTATGACGCCAGAAAAGTGTAAAACGGCGGTTATGTTCGCAAAGATTTCATGTGGATTGCGAACCCGGCCAAAGGCAGACCTCAGGGCTAAAAGCCCTTAGGTTTTGGCGCACTTATGAGACCCCAGGCTGAAGCCTCGGGGTACCTGCTTTGCCGCTGACGGAGGGCAAAAAGAAGGGCGCGGCTGGGAAGCCGCGCCCTTCGGTGATGTTGATGAAGAGGTTAGAGCTTCTCGAAGAAGTCGCACGCGGAACAGGAGATATAGACTCCGCCGGGGACGCCGCGCTCGCGGTCCTTGACCCGCTTGACGATGCGCGTGGGCTTGGAGCACTTGGGACAGTCGGTGCTCTTCTGTGTATCCATGACCTTGGCGCGGTCGCCGGTCTTTGCAATCTTTGCCATTGGTGAGTCTCCCTGCAGAACAGATATGTAGCTTGCCCGGTTTCGTGCGGCTATGCGCGCGCTGTCCTTGCGAGTTCCTGGAGTCTGGCTGGCTGGTGGGCTGTGCCGAGGGAGGAAAAGCGAGGCGAAGACCGTGGTAAACGCTCGACTGTAAGTTTACACGAAATTTCTGGGTGGTGATTTCCTTCCGAGTAAAGCAAGACAAAGGCCTCCCGCGAAGGTTGCGAAGTGAGCCCTTTTTCGCCACGGAATTCGTGGATGGAATAGAAAACGTATGAGCTGGGTCAGAACCTAGTTGGATTCCCCGCTCGGCATGAGCTGTTGAGGTGGCGGGACGGCGGGTGTGGTGCTGGGTGGTGGTGGAATGGGCTTGGGAGGATCGTCGGGCATGTTGACCTTGCCGATGCGGGAGGGGGTGTCGAGGACTTCGCCGGGTTTGCGCAGGGTTGGTGCCTTGCGCATGCTGCCGTCGATGTCGGGTGTGTCTCCGTTGGTGATGTTGCGGGCGAGGAGCGCAGGCGCGGCTTCTGTGCCGAGTTCGTTGGTGTCGCGGATCTCGATGGGTTTGCCGATGGCGGCGATCTCAAGACGAACCACGCGGCCGCTGCGGAAGCGCACGAACTGAATGGGCTGCGGCGTCTGGCCGTAGATCCACTCCTCGTAGACGGCTGAGTTGTCGTCGCCGGGGGCTACGTGTTCACGGTGCTTGGCGAGAGGCGCGCCAAGGGCGGCGAGAACCATGCGGCGGTCCATGCCGACGAGGATCTCGTGTTGTTCGACGGCCTCGCGAACCTTGAGAGGGAGAGTATCTGTGTAGGCTTCGACGGAGTTACGGGCTTTGAAGTCGACGAGGGGCTCGAGGAGGGATTTGACCTCGGCTGCGGAGATCTGCGGGACGCCGCCTTCGAAGTAGAGCGTGACGCGACATCCGGTGGCGGCGGGGCCTTCGATGGCGAGCGGGTTGTCGTTGATGGAGATGTGCGAGAGGAAGCGATGCTTGGCGTAGGGGCCGCCGTTGAAGTCGATGACGATGCTGTCTGGCTTGAAGTGGAGGGCGGAGATCTCCATGCGGTCGCCAGGGCCGGCGGAGGCTCCCTTCTCGTAGAGCATCTGCTTGTAGGCCTCGTTGGAGGGCGACATGTTGCCGTTGGCGACGAGGGTGAGGCCGGCGCCGAGGGGCAGCTCGCGGTGGGCGAAGCCCTGCTCCGCTTCGAGGTTGCGAATAAGATCGAGCCGACCACGGTCGTCGAGGAGATAGTCCGAGAGCGGGACGTGGGTGGCGTGGAACTCGGTGATCACGTCAGCGGTGGCGGTCTTTTCGCCGACGACGAAGACCTGGGCGCGCAGAGGTATCAAAACGAGCGCTAAGAGCGCCGAGAGGGTGATGAGCGAAGTGTGGCGATGCCGAACCATGCGACACCCCTGAGATTGCTGGGATGCGTGCAGTTTGCTCCTATTGCGTGTTGTCGCGCAAGTGGGGAGTTTGAGGCGGTGAACAGAGTTTGATGCCGCTTACTGTGGATCGGTGTCGCGGGTGGAGCGGATGTGGTCGTCGATCACGGGCATGGTGGAGGCGGCGGTGGGAGTGGAACCGAGGATCTGGACGAGCGGTGCGGGGGCTGCGGCCCTCTCCATGGCGGTGTGCGCGGCGGGTGGGGCGATGTCCATGGGGTAGCCGGCAGCGACGATCTCGTTGTGGGTGTAGTTCCAGGAGTAGTCGCGGGTGATGCGGTAGAGAACGATGATGGCGAGAAGGCGCAGAACGAGCGTCAGCAGAGCGCCGTCGGGGCCGTATGGGCCTCCAGAGAACCAGTCGGGGCCGCTGACGGAGGTGGTGAGCAGCGTGGGCAGGCTGGCGTCGCCGGCGGCGGGAAGGCCTAGCAGGATTGCCGTGGTAGCAGCCCAGCCAAAGTGCAGGCCCCAGCCGATCCAAAGAGCATGCGTGCGCTGCCATGCGATGCAGAGCAGAATGCTGGTGAAGAATGCCACCGCCATTGTGCGCGGGCTGCTGTTGGGGTGGATCAGCGAGGCGCAGGCGTAGATGAGGGAGACGAGGATTGTGGCGGCGACCGTGCCGATGGCTGCGATGAGGCGTGAGTAGAGGTAGCCACGGAAGGCGATCTCTGCGGCGAGAGTGCCGAGGGCGATGGCCGCGAGCGAGATGATGGCGGGCAGCCAGTTGCGTGGGCCAAGCCAGAACTCGGGATGCAGCGTGCCGGTGAGCATCATGGGGATGACGGCGGCGAGCGCCAGCGCCCAGCCGAGAGCGACGCCGCGCTGGAACTCCTCACCCTGTGTGGGGCGTTTGGGAAGGCCGCTGGTAGTGCGGAGGGTGGCCGTGTGTGTGTGCAGGCGCGAGATGACGGTAAGGCCGAGCAGCAGCAGGAAGAGCAGAAAGACCGGCTGAAGCAGCGGTGAGAAGATATTGATGGGGAGCGTGGCGTTGATGCCCTGCGCTGCGGAGTCGGCGATGCGGTTGGCAGCGATGATCCAGAGGCCGGCCAGAAGGAAGAGGCCTGCGTTGAGCGAGCGCGATGATTTGCGGACGGGAGAGTAGATAGGGCCGGGCGATGGTGGCGGGGGAGGAAAGTTCATTGGTCGTCAGAAAACCTTGGAGGTGGCTTGCACGATGCGAATCGGCGCGGCCAAGAAAGCAGATTCCCTGAGGGAATGACAACAAGAAAAGCAGCAGCCTCAGTGTTAGACGCTGGCGACCGAGGTATAGAACTGCGCTATGTTGCGGAACTTGTTATAGCGAGCGGCGACGAGTTCGTCGATGGATTGATGCTGGAGTTCGCCGAGGTGATGGACAAGCCGCTGCTTGACGAGGGAGATGGCAAGGACAGGGTCGTTTTGAGTTCCACCTTCGGGTTCGGGAATGACTTCGTCGACGCAGCCAAGCATCTTGACGTCTGGGGCGGTGTAGCGAAGAGCCGCAGCCGCCTGCTGCTTCTTGCCGGCGTCTCTCCAGCGAATGGCGGCACAGGCTTCTGGTGTGATGACGGAGTAGATGGCATTCTCCAACATGAGGACGCGATCGGTGACGGCGAGAGCAAGCGCACCGCCGGAGCCGCCTTCGCCGGTGATGGTGGCGATGGTGGGGACACGGAGGCGGGACATCTCGCGGATGTTGCGGGCGATTGCCTCGCCCTGGCCGCGTTCTTCTGCGCTGAGGCCCGGGTAGGCACCGACGAGGTCGATGAAGAGGAAGATTGGACGACCGAACTTTTCGGCGATCTTCATGGCGCGGAGGGCCTTGCGGTAGCCTTCGGGATCGGGCTGGCCGAAGCGCAGAGCGATGCGGTCTTTGAGGCTGCGCCCTTTGCGGTTGCCGACGACAAGGACTGGCTCTCCGTGGAAGCGGGCCATGGCGGAGACTATGGTGGCGTCGTCAGCAAACTGCCTGTCGCCGTGAATCTCGCTGATGTCGGTGAAGAGGGCTTCGATGTAGTCCATCGGGTGTGGTCGCTGCGGGTGCCGTGCTGCTTCGGTTCTGACCCAAGCCTCCGGGACGGTTGCTGCGACGGACGGAGCGGATTTTGAAGCGGAGTGATCTGCCATCTGTTTTACCAAGTCGATTGTAAGCGATTGAGAGGCCTAGCGTTGGATAAGGATGGCGGAGAGTGCGGGCCAGGAGAGATCGTAACGGCCGCGGGTGAAGAGCAAAATAGCCAGAATGAGGCCGTAGACAAGCTGCGTTTCGGCCGTGATCCAGTCCTGTTTGAGGGTGATTCCAAGCATGAGGACGCACATAAGGAGCAGTGCTACAACGAGCGCGGGGCGGACGAAGATGCCGCCGATGAGCAGCGTTCCAATTAGGATCTCAACCCAGGGGATGGCGTAGCCTGAGGCCAGCGTGAGAGATGGCGGCAACGATGTAGCTGCCATGTTTTTAACCATACGCTGCGCGAACCCAGAAAGATGCGAGCCAGTGAAGATACGGGCGAAGCCATGGCCGAAGAAATCCAGGCCGGTGAGCACGCGGAGAAGGATATAGGCAAGGTGCTGGTCCTGGCTATTGATGCGGAAGGGGGCGATTCGGAATGAAGTGGCCATTCTGACTTGGATGCAACGTCACCGGCTCGCGCTAATCTGTTGCAGATGTTGTAGTAAGAAAGGTGACGAGAACCGCTTGCGTGCTGGGAGCGAGGGTGTAGGTGGTGGAAGGACTGGAGGGAAGCCAGATGACGTCGCCGGTGTGCAGGCTCTTCGGCGAAGCGCCGCTGGTCAGGTCGGTACGGTTGAGAGCGATGAGAAGGGAGCGATCGGGAGTCTTGATGGGCTCGCAGGGGTGATCTGTGGAGCAGATGACGCGCGTGATGCGGAGGGATGCGTCCGCGTAGTCTGTTGTGATGCCGGGAGTGGCGGCGGTATCTGCCGGGATGCGCTTCCCTTCTTTGGGGAGATCGGGGAAGGTGAGCTTCTGAAACTCGACACGGAGGGAGTCGGATGCTTTGTCGGAGTTGGACTTGATGCTGTGGCGCTCGGCGATGCCGGGAGCGAGACGCATGGCTCCGGCCTGCGTGGGCGGGCGGTGTGCGATTTCACCGTCGCCGCCGTCGGGCGCTTCATGGATAATGTCGACTTCGCCGCTGTTGTTGAGGTAGACGTAAAGCGTAGCAACGGGCGGATGGTCGTGCCTGAGGACAAACTCATGCGCGCCGTAGTGGACGTGCATTACGATGACGTCGTCGTTGGAGAGGATGGTTTTGTAGTTAGGCGGAAGGGATAGCTGGGAGAGCGCGGAGGAGGTGGCGAGCAAGATTGTAGTGGATGTGAGCAACCGTAGCATCCTGACCTCCTAGAAGCAACAGCAACTACAGAAGCAGATTCCCTGCGGGAATGACAAACAAAAAAGCAACTACAGGCGTTAGGCGATAATCTGCACGGCTCCGCGGCCTACGAGGGATTCGACCTGTTCGATGAAGGCGACGTCGGCAGCGACGGAGAGGCCGCGTGGTTCCATGTCCACAGCGAACTGGTTGGGCTCTTCGAGGCGGAGCATCAGCTTGCCGGAGCCGGGTGAGGACTGGAAGATGTGCTGGAGCTTGTTGAGCAGTTCTGAGTCGGGATTGTGCAACGGTACGCGGACGCGGAGGGCTTCTGGGAGTTTGATCTTGACGTCTTCGAGGGCCTGGATCTGCGAGATCGCGAGTTTGGGGGCAGCGTCTTCGTCGCCGCGAAGGCTGCCGCGAACCAGGACCGGGACATCGATCTTCAGCTTCTCGGCGAGCTTTTCGTAGGCTGCCGGGAAGGCGATGAGCTCGATCTTGCCGACGGTGTCTTCTAGCGATGCCTGGGCGTACATCTCGCCGGAGCGCTTGGATTTTGCTACTTTGAGGCCGGTGATAACGCCGGCGATCTGGATCTCGTTTGCGCCCTCTTCCCGGCGGCCGCGCTGAAAGACGACGGGTTCGGGCTTCATCTCGCAGGCAGTAACGGTGTCGACGACCTTCATGTTGCGGAGCTTTTCGCGGTAGCGGTCGAGTGGATGGCCGGAGACGAAGAAGCCAAGGACGTCCTTTTCGTTCTGAAGGCGGGTGTGTTCGTCCCACTCGGGTGCGGGCGGAAGTGCTTCGTCGGTGCCGTTGGCACTTGCAGGGCCGGGGTCGTCGAACATGCCGAAGAGGCCGTGCTGACCGGCTGCGGCGTCCTTCTGCGACTTCTGTGCGCGCTCCATCGCCTTATCGAGCGCGGCGAAGACACGGGAGCGTGGGCCGAAGGCGTCGAGCGCACCGGCCTTGCAGAGCGATTCGAGAACGCGCTTGTTCATGAGGCGGAGGTCGATCTTTTCGCAGAACTCCCACAATGAGGAGAAGCCGGACTTCCCTGCGGCCTGGAGTTCTTCGCGGGCCTTGATGATGGAGTCGATGGCGTTGTGGCCGACGTTCTTGATGGCGGCCATGCCGAAGACGATGCTGTCGCCCTTGGGCGTAAAGCTGGCCGCGGAGACCTGCACGTCGGGAGGGACCACGGCGATGCCGAGCTCGCGGCACTCGCCGATGTACTTGACGACGTTTTCGGGCTTCGAGGTTTCGGAGGTCAGCAGGGCGGCCATGAACTCGACCGGGTAGTGCGTCTTGAGCCAGGCGGTGTGATACGCGAGCAGAGCGTAGGCAGCCGAGTGCGACTTGTTGAAACCGTATCCGGCGAACTGCTCCATAAGGTCGAAGAGAGCGCCTGCTTTTTGCTTATCGAACTTGAGCGAGGCTGCGCCGGCCATGAAGGTGTCGCGCTGCTTGGCCATCTCCTCGGGGTTTTTCTTACCCATGGCGCGTCGAAGGAGATCGGCGCCACCGAGCGAGTAACCGCCGATGGCAGAGCTGATCTGCATGACCTGCTCCTGGTAGACGATGACGCCCAGGGTCTCGCGGAGGATGTCTTCGATCTCGGGGAAGGCGAACTCGACGGCGCGGCGGCCCCACTTGCGCTCGATGAAGTCGTCGATCATGCCGCCCTGGATGGGGCCGGGACGATAGAGCGCGTTTAATGCCGTGAGGTCTTCGACAGATGTGGGCTTGTAGCGGCGCAGCACGTCGCGCATGCCGCCGGATTCAAACTGAAACACGCCCGAGGTCAGCGCCTTGTGAAAGACCTTCTCGTAAGTCGCCTTGTCATCGAGAGGAATGGCGTCGATGTCCAGCTTCTCGCCGCGATTTTGTTCAATCAGCTTGAGCGCATCGGTGATGACGGTGAGCGTGGTCAGCCCAAGAAAATCCATCTTGAGCAGGCCCATCTTATCGATCGCGAACATATCGTAGGCAGTCACGATTTCGTCGTTCTTCGTCTTGGCGATAGGCACCAGTTCCGTCAACGGACGAGGCGCAATGACCACGCCCGCAGCGTGCACTCCGGAGCCGCGCACCAGGCCTTCGAGCTTCTTCGCCGTGTCGATGAGTTCGC
>CAJCIM010000126.1 GCA_903970395.1 Acidobacteriaceae bacterium | reverse complement strand
CTCCCGCTCCAGCCGCTCCCGCGTGATCCCGCGCATCCATGGGCTTGCGGTCTCCAGCGCCTGGTCGATCAGCTCGTCTTCCCCATCATGGAAGCATCTCTCCGCAAATCCCATCCTCCGCCCAAGCGCGCCAAACAGCTTCACATTGCTCCACGCCTCACCGAGCGGCGCGATGGCCTGCTGCGAGAGCTGCGCAAACAAGTGCCCATACGCTCCCTGCACGTCCTTGGTCTCAAGAAAGGTCGGCGCGGGCAACACGTAGTCCGCATAATCCGTCGTGTCCGTAAAGAACTGCTCATGCACGACGGTAAACAAATCCTCGCGCCGCAGCCCCGCCAGCACCTTCGCCGAATCCGGCGCAACCGCCGCCGCATTGCAGTTGTAAACAAACAAAGCCTTCACCGGCGGGTCTCCCGCACACGTCTCCCCCACAGATTTGTCATCTCGACCGGAGTCCGCGCTCTTTGCGGACGTAATGGAGAGACCTGCAGTTTGGTGCTGCCCCAACTCCGTAAGCGCCAGCCCCAGCTCATTCATATTCACTACACGAGCCGCGCGCCCCAGGGCGCTCTTCTCCATCAGCTCCGGCATCTGCAGCTTCTCGCTGCTAAATGGAAACGACCCACTCGTCGACAGCAGCATCCCACCACCGCGCTGCCGCCAACTCCCTGTAATCAGCGGCAGCATCGCCACCGCACGCGCCGCCGTTCCACCATTTTCGCTACGCTGAATCCCATAGTTCATCCGAATCACCGCAGCGCCACTGTTGTTTGGGTGTCCCATCTTCGCGCCAGCTTCATCGTCGCTAAGGTGGGTTGAATAATGCGTATCCCTACCCGCCAACGCATACACCCGCGCCAGCCGCTCAATCGTCTCCGCGGCAATCCCCGTCACCTGCGCCGCACGCGCAGGCGAGTGCTCCGCCTTCAACGCATGAGCCCGCAACTCCTCCGCACCACTCGCGCACTCGGCAAGATACGCACGATCCTCCAGCCCATCGCGAAAGATCACATGCATCATCGCCAGCGCCAGCAGCCCATCGGTCCCCGGCCGAATCGCCAGGTGCTCATCCGCCAGCGCCGCCGTACGCGTCCTGTACGGATCGATCACCACCAGCCGCGCACCGTTTCTGCGAGCCTCTTCAATAAACGGCCACAGGTGAATGTTGTTCCCATGGATGTTCGCTCCCCACGCAATCACCAGCCCCGCATGAGCAAAATTCTGCGGCACCGTCCCCAGCCTCACTCCATACACGCTCAACAACGCAGCACCACCCGCGCTCGCGCAAATCGCGCGGTCCAGCTGGCTTGCCCCCAGCCGATGAAAGAACCTCCGGTCCATCGACCCATACCCAAGCTGCCCGATCGTTCCCGCATAGCTGTACGGCAGCACGCTCTCCGGCCCAAACTCCGCCGCAATCTCACTCAGTCGAACGGCAATCTCGCTCAACGCCTCATCCCACGTGATGCGCTCAAACGCCTCCGCCTCACGCCCCTTCTCCAGCGGCCCCTTCGCCACACCCACCTTGCGCCGCATCGGGTACGGCACTCTCTCCGGCGAGTACACCCGGTCCAGATACCTTGCCACCTTCCCACACAAAAACCCGCGCGTCACCGGATGCGCGGGGTCGCCCTGCACCTTCACCGCACGCCCCGTCAGCTCATCCACCGTCACCAGCACGCCGCAGCTGTCCGGGCAATCATGCGTACAAACCGCGTGAACGGTCTTCAAATTGGCCCCGGCCTTTCCCATAGATATATTTTAGGCGTATCGCCTCTCCTTTCGCCGAGTTATAGTAGGCCTCTCGCCTCTCATTCCGACACAGCGAAGGCGACCCAGGAGTCTCCCATATGCGCCGCTTCTCCCTTATTTTCCTCGCCCTCGCCTTCGTTCTGCCGCTCGCCGCAACGGCCCAGCCCACCGCAGACGCCGCCTCCATCATCGCCGTCATGAACAAATCCGCCGACGACTGGAACAAGGGCGACCTCGACACCTTCGCCACCTGCTACAAAAACTCCCCCGACATCCTCTTCATCGGCAAGACCATCAGCCGCGGATACGCGCAGATGATCGCCACGTACAAGCGCAACTACGCCACGCGCGACCAGATGGGCACGCTCGCCTTCACGCAGCTTGAGGTCCAGCCGCTCGACGCGCACTTCGCCACCGTCACCGGCCACTTTCACCTCACCCGCAACGCGGCCGGCGGAGGCGATGCCAACGGTTACTTCCTTCTCGTCTTCGAGAAGACCTCCGTCGGCTGGAAGATCGTCCGCGACGACTCCACCGCGCTTCCACCCAGTCAACAATAACCGTGGCATTCCACCAAACCGTCCTCGTCGCGCCCTCGTACTATGGTTATCGGAGGTTCCCATGCGTAGCCCAGGTCTTGTCCTCGCAGCTCTCTTCGTCCTCGCCTCTTGCACGCTGGCCTCCCGCACGCTCACCGCGCAGCAGCCGGACCAGCTCTACACCGCCTCGCACGAGCAGCTTGAAGTCACCAAGGTTCTGCTCGCGCAGGCAGCAGCATGGAACAAGGGAGACCTCGCCGCCTACGTCAACTTCTACAAGGGCGCGCCCGACACCATCGCCGTCCTGTCTACGCCCATCCGTGGCCTGCAAAGCATCTACAACGCCTACCTCGTCAACTTCCCGAACGCCGCCGCCATGGGCACACTCGACGAGTCCGAGGTCAGCGTCCGAGAACTCGGCGAAAACTTCGCCCTCGCCACCGGCAAGTACCAGCTCAACCGCAACAAAAAGGCCGGCGGCGACGCCATGGGCACCTTCACCGACATCTTCGAAAAAACCGACAAAGGCTGGCGCATCATCTACAGCTCCACCACCTAGCCACTCATGGCCTGTGTCACCACGAACAGGTACCCCGAGGCTTCAGCCTCGGGTCTCATAGCGTACAAAATTAAGATGATGGGCTTTAGCCCCGGCAAGCAAACGATGCCTACCCTCCTCACCGCCGCAAACCTCACCAAACGCTACGACGACGCCACCGTCGTCGACGGCGTCTCGCTTACCCTGCACCGCGGCGAAACCCTCGGCCTCGTCGGTGAATCCGGCTCCGGCAAAAGCACCGTCGCGCGCCTCATCCTTCGCCTCATCGAACCCACCTCCGGCACCGTCCTCCTGCACAACCCCGACGGCACCACCCTCGACATCCTCGCTCTGCCTCACCGCGAGCTCTGCCGCCTGCGACGCCGCATCGCCATCGTCTTCCAGGACCCCTACGCCGCGCTCAACCCGCGCCTCTCCGTCGAGCAGATCCTCCGTGAGCCCTTCGCCATCCACCACGAGCGCCCCGCCGAAGGCATCCCCGCGCGCCTTCTCTCACTGCTCGACGAGGTCGGCCTACCCTCCACCGCGCTCAACCGCTATCCTCATGAGTTCTCCGGTGGCCAGCGCCAGCGCGTCAACATCGCCCGAGCCCTAGCCCTGCGCCCCGAGCTCCTCGTCCTCGACGAACCCGTCAGCGCCCTCGACGTCTCGGTCGCCGCGCAGGTCATCAACCTCCTCCGCGACCTGCAACAACGCCACGGCCTCACCTCACTCTTCATCTCGCACTCCATGCCGCTGGTGCGCTACCTCTGCCAACGCATCGTCGTAATGAACCGCGGCCGCATCGTAGAAACCGGCACCTGGGACGAAGTCTGCACCACCCCCCGAGAGCCCTACACGCAACAACTGGTAGCCGCCACCCCTGAACTCCCCACGGCGTAGATAGCCTTTTCACTTAGTCCTGATGTCCGCTCGACAATACCCGGTGCCCCGACGCTTCAGGGTCGGGGCACCGGGTCTACTCAAATGAGGATAGGGCTTTGGCCCAAAGGTTTGCTCCTCTCCCCGCCACCGCTCTGTCATTGTGAACGAAACCTAAGAACCCCGAAACACTCCGTCCTACCCCAACCTCTTCCCAGGCGCAATCATTGAGTGCCCCATTCATGACGCAGCCTCATCGCGACATCAGTGTGGTGACAGTGCAGGGTGCGCACCATAACCTGCATTGAGCTCGATGCCTTAGTCTCTTGCAGCTTCCCAGATTGCCCTCGCGAGTCCAGTCGGATTGGAAAAGATGGTCTCGTGGCTCCCGGGCATCTCCACAAGCCGAAATAGCCCCAAACGCTCCGAAAGACGCGGATGCCACGGATAGCTATGAGGCAATGAGATGTCCTGCTGGCAGTTGATGTAGGACTTGCCTATCGACAGCTCTGAGAGAGGGCGCTGGAGTGAGATCTTGTCGGTCGTCGTTTTGTACGGTTGGGGATTGAGGTCATCATAGGTGGATCGTGCAAGGTCTATATCAGCGTCATTGATAAAGGTCTCCCGCCACACCTGAAATGGAAGCATTAGCGCGCCGTTGTTGGCCTCGGCTATCGCATCGAACAGCGTAACCAGATGCTGCGGAATCATATCGTTCAGGCACTGTCCGGGGAGAGGGACAAAGGCGTTGATGTAGACGATGCGCCGCAAACGCTTTTCGAGGCGATCCGCGACTCCCGATATCACCATGCCTCCATAGCTATGGCCCACGAGGCGTATGTCCGTCAGGTCCCGTTCTTCAATAAACTCCACGACCGACGCGATGGCATCTTCCAAGCCTGCTTTGCTTCTGTCGTCTTCGGGCCGGTTGCCTCGTATGTTCGGGCAGTAAACGGTGTGTCCGGCAGCGCGAAGTACGTCTGCGATCGGCTCGAAGTGCTTGCCGGTGTGCCATGCGGCGTGTACGAGAACAAAGGTTTCGGGCATTTCGTTAACTCCATCACTTCTAATAAAGCCAGACAAGAGAATAGCACGACCGATCGGTCGTGCTATTCTCTTGTCTGTGCAGGACGGCGCTCATTCAAATTCCCTCTTTCCAGAGAACGCGCACCTCAGGATGAAGTTCCACCGATTGGAGATTGCTTGAAGATCCTTATTGCCACTCTGCCGATTACTGGCCGCGTAAACCCAGCTCTCAGCGTGGGCAGTATTCTTGCCAAGGCTGGTCACGAAGTGATCTTCACCTCTGGACGTTCCTTCCGTGCTCGGGCAGAGGCATGTAGCCTGAGGTTTGTCCCTTCAATAGCGAGCGGGGCCGACGACCTGTTGGATGTGAACTCGCGCTTCCCCGAGCGCAATCGCATTCCAATTGGGCTGGACCGGGCTCTCTTCGACTTCAAACATATCTTCTGCGACCCGATCCCGGCGCAGCATCAGGAACTGCTCACAATTCTGGAGACATATCCTGCAGATGTCATCGTGACAGACAATTTCTTCGGGGGGATCCTGCCGTTTCTCCTGGAGCGAAATGCACGCCCAGTCATTGTGGGCTTGGGAGTAAATCCTCTCCTATTTCATCGCGACGACCATGCTCCCTTTGGTCCGGGTCTTCCACCCGTTGATCCCGCCTCCCCTGAGGCCGAGAGGTATCTGCGAATCGCAGAGGATGTCGATGCCAGAATGACCACCCCACTTCGCGCCTACGCAGATGGAGTTTTGCGGAAGCTGAAAGTCGGGCCGCTTCCGATGTCCTGGCTGGATAGCCTTGTGGCACTGCCCGATCTATTTCTACAACTAGGCTCACCCAGTGTCGAAATCCCCAGAGCCGATCTTCCCCCGACGGTACATACAGTCGGCGTGTTGCCGCCCCTTACCAAGGGTGTCCTACCGAAGGAGATAGTGCCTTTTATTGAAAGCGGAAAACCGATTGTTGCGGTCACTCAAGGAACTCTTGCGAATGATGAGCTCGATCAAGTTCTCCTGCCAACGCTCGACGCATTAGCGGAACGCGATGATCTGCTGGTCATCGCAACAACCGGCGGCGTTCCAGTATCCACACTCGGACGTGCAATTCCGAAGAACGCAATAGTGTTCTCCTATTTGCCTTGGGATGAGTTACTTGAGCACGCCTCTGTCTTTGTGACGAATGGCGGCTTTGGTTCAGTATGTCGTGCCCTCAGCCTGGGGCTGCCGATGGTGGTTGCCGGTAAGGGTGAAGACAAGGCCGAAGTTGCCATGAGAGTCGCGCACGCCGGTGCTGGAATCGACTTGCGAACCGACCGGCCAACACCCGAGGCATTGCAGAACGCTGTCGATGAAGTTCTCAAAGAAGGATCTTCCTACAAAATTCGTTCAGGAGAAATCGCAGACGAGCTGGCACGGATCGATACACCAATGAAGATCGTGGAGTTACTGCAATCAGCGGTAGACGCGCGCAGCTCGGGTACCGTTCCCACACTACTTGCGTCTGGGCTTTAGATTTGGCTGCACAGATCGCTTGGGCATGACCGGCAGCGCTCTCTCAACTAGGCTTCGAAAGGCCTTCACAGCTTGTGTATTCGCTTGCGGGCTGCGGAAGAAGCGCCGCGCGACATGATGGCCCAGGTAGATACACTGTATCTCCCAAAAAAACTGGTCGATGTCGAGGTCCTTGCGAAGGTGCCCTCTTGCAACCGCATCGGCAGCCAGGTCCTTCATAGCCGCCTCCCACTGCCGCACTTCGGCGAGCAGCCGCTTTCGAACCATGCCTTCGACGTCATCCAATTCGAACATCGCAGCAGCAACTGGGCAACCCCCTGGCAGACCAGCCGTTGAAAACCAATTGAACCAGGCCAGTGTCGCAGCTTCTAGCCGAGGCAAACCTTCGGGAGCTTGCATCGCCGCGTCCATCACCTGACGCCTGGCGATCTCGAAGGTCCGAATGAGGAGGTGCATCTCTACCTCCTCTTTCGACTTGAAGTGGGCAAACAGTCCGCTTTTTGACATGCCAACTCTGTCGGCGAGAACGCCGAGAGTCACGCCGGCAAGCCCAGAGGCGCTGAGAAGTTCGAGCCCAGAGTCGAGAATGCGGTCGCGAGTGGAGTGAGCCAGTTGCTTCATACCCTGAATTGTCGCACGACCGTACGTGCTATTCGAAAAGACGCCATGTACACATCTAGGTCACCAAACGCGAACTCAGACGGCTCTGTTCGGAAGCATTTTCTAATGACTCAGTGAACCGGCGGCGTCCTTCTGCCAGCAATCGGAAATGAGCTACGCCTTGTTCAACACCGGTCGGCGCGAATCCCAGCTTGAAAAGAATGCTGATGATGTTTGTATTTTCAAGAGAGACTGCCGCAGTTAGGACGTCTCTTTCGGACAGAAAGAAATCCAGTATCCGTTGCAAATTCCTATGCGGCGACCAACGGCAGCAGTATTGCTTGCGGATGTGAAGATGAACGTGACCATCACATTCCATTCCCGCCATTCCTACAACTACGTCGCTTGCTTCGTCAAAGATTTCAAGCAAGTTCATGCGAGCGAGCGGGGCTTTGAGCAGGGCCGACGTCACCTCGATATGAGGAAACTGATTCTCCAGGTCTGCTTTGAAGATCGAGTAAAAAAACTCGGATGCAGCATTGAGATCAGTACATTGTTTGACTCGCACCATGGCTACTCGCTCTATGTTCCATGGCGAAAGTGGCAGCGATTTCGCACACGCCACTTCCGCCCGAATCGTTCGTTCATCTAGGACCGGGCTTCAGATCCGCATATTCCCTGATCTAGGTATGCTCTCATGGTAGTCCATAGGGGCCACATGGTTTTCTGCTTCAGGCCTTGCGAGTTCTTCCGAACCTTGAGGTCCTTCAATATGCCCAGGAGAAGTCTCGCCCATAGGATTTTCAAGTCGTGCAGGTGTAGAGTGGCGATCTGCCTGTGCTTCCTGGGCAGCTCCAATGGCTTTTGTTAAGACCACGCCTGCGCTCTGTATCTCTGACAGCAGCTTCGCTAAAGCCTCTTCGGGAGATGAGTTATTCGAATTCCCATTATTGTTATTGTTATTTAGATCGTCGTAGAGTTTATGGCCCTTCTCCATTCCCTTCAAAAAGTTTTTACCTAGATCAGAGACGTCTTTCCCAATCTTCTCGCCTGTCTGGGCCAGCTTTCCGCCGACATCCTCACCGACATCGGTAGTTGCATCTGCCCCCACATCAGCTGCGGCATCCATAGAGGCGCTCGCCCCCACATCGGTAGCCGCAGTCGCTCCTACGTCAGCAGCTGCGGAAGCTCCTGCATCAGCAGCGGCAGCGACTCCTGCACTGGCTGCCGCATCGGCAACTCCTTCTCCTACTCCAATAGCGATTGGCACTAAGAACGGCATAACTCCTCTTTTCCCTGTAAATGGATCATTCTCTTAGTACGAGAGCTTCTCTCGATACGAAATCTCGTCCGGCGCCGTTCTTCCTTCCATCACCGCACAACGTACTTGTGTCAGCCAGACTGACGCCTCATGAACTAATAACGTTCCTGAGGAAAGTTTTATTCCTTAGAGCATTTTTCTTTAGGTGTAGCGCAACGCTTTCGTGCTGAAGACGCGACATAGACCAGCCTGGCCGAAGACGCAGGTTGAGGCCGGGTAACAGTCAGAGCGCTGTAAGAGCAACACATATTGCAGCAGCACCGAGCTTCAAGATCAGCGTGCCCCCTGTCTCGCTTCTGCGACATGGGTTTGCAGAATGCCCATTGCTATCCACTGGCGTGCACGCAATCAACCATCAAGCCTCCACATGACTTGATACTGAAGCCAATTGTAGTCACGAGCAAAAGGCTTGCCCTAGTTGGGTAGAAGCACAAGCGATCCTGATCCTGGGTCGGTTTGGAGAGTCGTCACAAGTTTCAGGGTTCCATTCGACTGAATGCCGAACTCCGAAATAGTTCCCTACCCTGAACAGACAACGTAGATCAGCAGACCGGTAGTTGGGTCAATAGAACAGATTAGAAGTGGAATCGTCCGGCGAATTCTAATATCCGTGGGTCTGCCGCCGCCGTCACTGTTCCAAACGTTCCCGTCGTCGATCCGTTGTAGGTCGTGTTCACCGTCGTGAAGTTCGTGTGGTTCAGCACATTGAACGCCTCAGCCCGGAACTCAAAGTACCGCGCCTCTGTAAAGTGAAACTCCTTGTACAGCGCCGCATCCAGATCAGCCAGCCCAGGCCCGCGAATGATGCCCGTGCCCGCATTGCCCAGGTAGCCGGCTGCCGGAGCCGTAAACGCCGCTTGGCTGAACCATGCCGTCTTCGTCTTCGGCCCTGCAATCGCTACTCCAGGCACGCGGTCCGGCCGCACAGCGATGCCTTGCTTTGAGATGCTCAGCCCTGGCGAGAGTGATGTGCCGCTCCGCAGCGTGCCAATGCCCGAAAGCTTCCACCCACCGATCAACTGGCCCATGAGCCCGGTCGTCTTTCCCGGAAGGCTATAGATCGCCGTCGTCGAAAGCGAGTGCCGGAAGTCCAGCCCCGAAGCCGGCCCATAGTACTTGTAAGGGTGATACACATCCAGCGGGTTATCCGCCAGATCCTTCGAGTACGTATACGCAACCGTTGCAAACAGCTTGCGTCCCGGATGCCGCACACTCACCTCCAGCGCATTCCAGTTCTGGTTCTGCCCTGTCTCCAGCTCACTGATCGCTCCATATCCCGGGAAGGGGCTGAACTGCACCGCCGCGGTGCCACCCGCAGCCGGCTGATAGTAGTACGAGGAATAGCTGCCTGTATTGATCAACGGATTGAAATCAAATCCCTGGAACGGGAGCGGCTGATTGATGTTCAACGTATTCACTACATGCCGCGCGATGCTCGCAGCCCCGGCAATCGAAGCAATCCAGTCCGGAGTCAGTTCGCGCTGCAGAATCAGGCTGTAGCTCTGCACCTCTGTCGACTGGATGTTCTGGTCTGCCGCTGTCAGCGCGCCGATCGCCGCAGCCTTCGCCGATCCCGTGCCAACAACAGCCGGGAACGCCACATTGTTCAGAGACACCGTCGAGAACGCCGGCGGATTGCTGGCACAGCTGAAAGAGCAGTCCTGGTTCGTAAAGATCCTCGTGTATGTGATGCCATAGCCGCCGCGCAGCGAAGTCTTTCCATCGCCGAACACATCCCACGCAAAACCGAACAGCGGTCCCACATAATACACATGGTTGTTCGAGAAGTTCGTCGGTCCGCTGCCCACGCCTGTCGTCGTCGAACTCCCATTGATCACCAGTCCGTTGAGCGGGTTGTAGCTCGCCGTCGGAGTGATCGTTCCGCCCGCGGCCACTGCCGGCGCGGCAGCCAGTGCGAACGTCGAAGGCACAAAGTTCGTCTCGCTGCCCGGAGGTCCATACGGCAACGGCATGTGGTAGAAACGAATGCCCGCCGTCACCTGCAGGTTCTTCGTCAGCTTGTAACGGTCTTCGATGTAGGGCGAAAACTCGGCGCCATGCACGGCGACGCGCGGCTCGCCGCTCACCTGCGTAAACGTAGCAGCCTTGCCCAGCAGAAAATCGGCAATCGCATCATCAGCCGTTACAGCTCCTGTGGTCGGAGCCGTCGAGGCGCCCGTAAACGTAAACTGCCCATTCGTCGCCGTTCCCACGTTCTGACGCTTCGTGTTGAACACCAGCGTAAACCCGGCTTGGATAAAGTGCCGCCCACGCAGGTAGCTGAAGTCCGTGCCGACTGTGTCATCCAGATCCGCCGCATGCGTCAGCGGACGCGCGGCTGCGATGCCCTGGGGCGCCGTGCCGCCCGAGAACGTCACCAACGGAATGCGGTTCGCAATAAATCCGTTGTACGGCAACGACTCAGAGTAGCCAGGAATCTGTCCGATCGTGCTGATTCCCACCAGGTTCAAATCGAGATCGAAGATATTCATCGCAATGCTCGTCGTGTTCACAAGATTCGGAGTCAGGATCGACGTCAGCGAAACCTGCGCCAACTTGTTGTGTGTAAAGTCCGTCTCCGAGTTCAACGGGAAGATCTCGCCCGCCTGCGAACCGCTCAGCGAGTTCTGTGCATACTTCTGGTACTCATCCAGGTATTCACCTAGCAGGTGAAACCGCGGGCTGAAGTTGTGGTCGATCTTGATCTCGTCATCACGCTGATTGGTGATCTGCGGCGTCGTGTTGATGTAGTTCGTCGTATTCGCCGCGCCCGTTCCAAAGTTCGGCAGCGGATACAGCGTATTCAAAAACGCCGCCGCGTTTGCGTTGATCCCTGAAACCACATACTGCCCCGCTGCGTTCTGCGGAAACAGCGTTCCCGTTGCCGGGTTCTTGATCGGCGAAGTGAACAACCCCGCACGCTGGTTTGCCGTGGGAGTCACACCCGTCAAGCTCGCTACGCCCTGGTGCAGAATCACAAACTGCTCGGAGAAGAAGAAGAACGTCTTCTGGCGGTCACGGTTGTAGACCTTGGGAATGAACACAGGTCCGCCAAGGTTATAGCCGAAGATGTTCTGCTTATACGGCAACACGCCTGTCGAAAAATAAGGCTTCGTGTTCAGGTCGTCATTGCGCAGAAACTCCCACGCCGCTCCATGAAAATCCCTCGTTCCGCTCTTGGTCTGCAGTAGCACCACGCTTGAACCCATCAGGCTGTACCGTGCGCTGTAGTTGTTCTGCAACACACGCACTTCTTCAAGCGAATCAGGGTTTGGCACCACCGACGTCTGGTTCATGTTGCCGGTATTCTCATTCCAGATTCCGTCTAGCGCATAGAACGTCCGGCTCTGCGCCAGTCCATTCACTGAGATTGCATTGTTCGTCGCTCGTCCGCCCGTGCCCAGCGCCGTTCCAGCCGACGTGTTCTGCACGCCCGGCATCAGCGAAGCCAGCCCCTGATAATTTCTCCCGTTTAACGGCAGGCTTGAAGTCGCGGCAGCATCCACAGAGCTTGAGTTCTCAACCGTCGCTGTCTCCACCTGTACGACAGCCGCACTCACATTCACCGAAACAGAAGACGCGCCCACCTTCAGGGTCCCGTTCACTGTGGCCGTTACCGCCGGATGCAGCTCAATGCCGCTCTCCGTATACGTGGCAAACCCATCTTTGCTGATGCTCACCGAGTACGTGCCCACATTCAGTCCCGGCACCACAAAGGTGCCATCGTTATTGGACTCGCTCGATGTAACGACACTCGTCTCCACGTTCTTGATCGACACCGTGGCCCCCGGAACAACAGCGCCTGAGCTGTCCGTCACCGTGCCCGTAATGGTCGCAGTTGTGGAAAGCTGCGCATGTGCAGCCACTCCCAGGGCGAGCCAGATGAACCCGATCGCCACAAGCATCATCCCAACCACATGGGCCCACAAGCGCGAGAACACCCGTACAGTCAGAACATTCATATCGGCCTCAGCATTCCAATAAAGAAATAGTTTCTTTGCGCTGAGAACAGTACGTAACAATGCCTAGCTCTGTCAACGCACGGTATGGCCCGCCGCCTGCTTGACACCACACGTACAATAGAAGTAATGGAAGACAGCGCGGCCAAGCCGGGCTCTCCCTCTCCGGCCAGCACCGGGAACCACCAACTTTGACAAGCCAGCCAATCAACCGCAGCCGACTGCGCGACCCACGGGTTCCACCCCTAACCCCAATCCGCTCGTGATCTTACGCCACAAAAGAGGGAAGGGGCCGCAGCCAACGACTCCCTACTCCCTACTCCCTACTCCCTGCCTCACCACACACATTCCGCAGGTAGTCCCACGAGTACAACCCGGCCTCATGCCCATCGTTCCACTTGAAGCGAATGGCGTACTTGCCCACCGGGGTCACCTCCACCGGCCGAGCCGGCGCCTCATACATCGGCAGCAGCGTCGTCGGCTTCGGCTTCGCAACGCCCGGTTCTCGGCCATCCGCCTCGCGCTCCTCGTGGCACGTCGCACACGGACACGCCGCACGTAGCCACGCAAAGTTCCAGTGGCTCTCATGGCCGTCAGCCCACGTGATGCTCATCCCTGTGCCGCCGGTCTTGTCTACGCGAATCTTCGCTGGCTTGATCGCGTCGCCAGTCAGCTTTGGAGTCTCTGGCCTCGCAGCCTCCTCCGCACGGACGAACTTGATGCCCTCATGGCTCACTTCGCACCTCCCGCAGGTGTTGCTGCGTTATAGCTCATCCGATCAATCTGTTGTCGGGTCATCATGCGCCGTGCGCCTGCCTCCAGAAGAAGTATGCAGCGATCACCAGCCCCGTCACCACGACAAACGCGCGCAGCACCTCGCCCGGTATCCGCTTTGCAAGCCGCGCGCCCATCCAGCCACCGAACCCCGCAAAGATCATCGCCACCAGGCAGTAGCGCCACTCGATGTTGCCCGTCACCACAAACGTCACAATCGCGCACAGGTTCGACGCCAGCGCGGCAAACACCTTCATCGCGTTCAGGCGATGCATGTCCTCCATCCCGAACAACGCCAGGATGGTCATCACCAGGAATCCGCCGCCCGCGCCGAAGTACCCGATGTAGAAGCACACAGGAAACAGCGACAGCATCAGCGGCAACGTCGGAATCGGCCGTTCGCCTTCATGCTCGCCGCGGGCCTTGATCCACTGTGACACGCGTCCGCTTATCCCGAAGATCAACGTCCCGCCAAGAATCAGCCATGGAATGATGTGCAGGAACGTCGTCTGGTCTGTGTGCAGCAGCACCTCCGCACCTGTCACACCGCCAACAATGCACGTGATCCCCACTGGCACCAGCAGCTCGCGCCGCACATCGCCGCGCAGCGTCGCCAGCGACGTCAACTGCCCCGGCCAGAGCGCCACCGTGTTGGTAGCATTCGCCTGCACCGGCAGAACCCCCATTCCCAGCATCGCCGGGAACGAGAGAAACGACCCACCACCGGCCATCGCATTCATCACCCCGGCAATCATCGATGCCGTGACAAGCCACAAAAAATTCAGGTGAAGAAACGACACGAAATGCATTCTCTATCTATTGTATCCGCCGATCTCACGCCAATTGCATCAGATCCAGCGCCTGGTCCACCGTATCCGCAACCAGCAGTATCTTCCGGTTACCGCGCAACATACCCTCTTGATCGCAATGGTCGAGAAACCCGAGCATCTTGTCGTAGAACCCCTCCACATTCAGCAGCACGACAGGCTTCGCATGGATCTTCAACGTCTGCCACGCAAGCACTTCGAACATCTCCTCGAACGTGCCATAGCCGCCAGGCAGCACCAGAAACGCGTTCGCACGCTCCGCCATCAGCGCCTTGCGAGTGTGCATCGTAGTCGTCACATGCAGTTCAGTCACGCCATCGTGCGCGACCTCTTTGTCCACCAGCACATGCGGAATCACACCCACAACATGCCCGCCCGCTGCGAGCGTGGCATCCGCTACCGCACCCATCAGTCCAACCTTCGCACCGCCATAGATCAACCCAAGCCCTCGAGCCGCAAGGGCTCGTCCCAACTCCTCGGCTACCGCTCTGTACTGGGGCCGTGCTCCTTCAGCAGACGCGCAGTACACCGCGACACTCTTCTCTGGTGAACTCTTCTTTTGATCAGTCATACCTTCAGGATACCAACCGCGAACCGCATCGCTGTCGCAAACAAAAGAAAGACCGCCTCGCGGGCGGCCTCTCTATCTGCCTTGAAACGCAACGCCCTACCAGAGACCCCACGAGCGGCTTAGATAGTCGGTGAGCGTCATTGTAATCAGCACCAGGAACACAAAGAACCCTGACGCAATCGTGACCTTGATCAACCGGGTCTGATATGCCGCATGCATGAAGAACAGGATAACCACGCACGCCTTGAAGCATGCGATCGCCAGAGCGACGATGGGGTTGAGCACACCCATATCGACGTAAGCCGCGCCAACCGTGATGGCCGTGCCGACCAGCAGCGTTGCAAACACATAGCAGTACTGCAGCGGCGTCACAATGTGGTGCTCCGCATGCTCCGGGTTCGTCACGTTGCTTGCATCGTGCGCTTGAGAGTGAATCGCGTCGTGGCTCATTGCAATTTCCTTCGTGGTCCTGATGTCTGAATTAGTGCAGCGGATGCCGGTTGATGAGATAGAGCAACGGGAAGAGGAACAGCCAGACAATATCGACGAAGTGCCAGTACAGTCCGAAGTTCTCAATCGGCGCAACATATCCGTTGGTAAAGTCCCCGCGGTTCGCGCGCATGATCAGCCACACCAACAGCCCGATGCCGATAATCATGTGCAGCGCGTGCATACCGGTCATCGCAAAGTAGAGAAAGAAGAAGATTTGCGTCTTCTGCGCCATATCCGGCGCCAGTGGCTTTTCGGCGTAGGTATCTGGGTATTGTGGATAGTTCTGCGGATTCACAAACATGGACACGCTGAAGTTGTTGCCCGGAATGTGATGCAGCTCGTACTTTTCCTTGTACTCGAAGTACTTCACGCCGAGGAAGGCCATACCGAAGATCGTTGTCAGGATCAGCGTGATCACCAGCGTCTTCTTCTGGCGTACCTCCGCGGCCCACACTCCGAGCGCCATGCAGAAACCTGACGTAATCAGAATGGCCGTATTTGCGGCGCCCATGGGCACGTTCAACTGGTTCGATGCAGCAGCAAACGCCGGGTAGTACCAATTGCGGTACAGCAGGTAGGCGAAGAACATCCCACCAAAGAACATGATCTCGGTCAGCAGGAAGAGCCACATGCCAAAGCTGCCGGCCTCACGCTGCTGCTCTTCTGTTTCGAAGTGGTGCCGGTGCTGCGGCAGCACAACATGCTCATGCTCGCCATGCGCGTGGCCGGCGTCATGTGTGTGCGTGGTTGCGATTGCGCTATCCAACGGTCGTCACCTCATGCTTGGTCTTGTTCGCGAGCCACTCGTAGTCATAGGCCTCATGGTCCATGATTGGCGTCTCAACAAAGTTCTCGGTCAGCGGAGGAGACTGAATCTGCCACTCCAAACCAGTTGCCTGCCACGGATTGTTGCCCGCGATCGCGCCATACTTCAGGCTCCAGCCCAGGTACAGCAGCGGCAGCAGGAAGCCAACACCTAGCACCGTCGCACCTGCCGTCGAGAGCACATTCAATACCTGGTACTCCTGAGGATACGCAGCATACCGGCGCGGCATGCCAAGGTAGCCCAGGATGAACTGCGGCATAAACGTCAGGTTGAAACCGATAAAGCTCGTCACTGCCGATAGCTTCGAGAGGGACTCCGGATACATGCGGCCTGTCATCTTCGGCCACCAGAAGTGCACACCCGCGAGGAACGCCATCAACATGCCGCCCACCATCACATAGTGGAAGTGAGCCACGATGAAGTACGTCTCCGTCAGGTGAATATCCATGCCCAGTGCGCCGAGAAAGACACCCGTCAGTCCGCCGATGGTGAACAGTCCGATGAACGCAAACGCATACAGCATTGGCGTCTCAAAGGTAATCGAGCCCTTCTGCAGTGTGAACGACCAGTTGAACACCTTGATCGCCGAAGGCACTGCGACGAGCATCGTCAGCAGGCTGAACACCAGCGCCGAGTAGTTCGACACACCCATGATGAACATGTGGTGCTCCCAGACGAAGAACCCGAACAATGCAATCGCTACCGAGCTGAATGCGACAGCCGAATAGCCGAACACGCGCTTACGGCTGAACGTCGAGATCACCTCGGAGATCACACCCATACCCGGCAGGATCATGATGTACACGGCTGGGTGCGAGTAGAACCAGAACAGATGCTGGAACAGCAGCGGGTCGCCGCCCTTGGTCGGATCGAAGACACCGATTCCGAACACACGCTCCAGCGCCACCAGAACGATTGCAATCGCCAGCACCGGGGTACCCAGAACCATCAGCAGGCTGGCCGCGTAATGCGACCAAACAAACAGCGGCATGCGGAACCACGTCATGCCCGGCGCACGCATACGGTGGATCGTCACGATAAAGTTCAGACCGGTAAAGATCGAGCTGAAACCCGCGATGAAGATCGCCATGCCCGTCGTCAGCACATGCGTATTCAGATAGTGCGTCGACAGTGGAGTCGTGAACGTCCAGCCCGTATCCACACCGCCCAGCACCAGCGCCGTCAACGTCAGCGTGCCGCCAGCCAGGTAGAGGTACCAGCTCAGCAGGTTGATCTTCGGAAACGCAAGGTCTTTTGCACCCAGCATGATCGGGATCAGAAAGTTGCCAAGCGTCGCAGGAACCGAGGGCACCAGGAACAGAAAGATCATCACGATGCCATGCATCGTAAAGAACTTGTTGTACGTGTCCGCGGCCACCAGGTCGGACTGCGGTGTTAGCAGTTCCAGGCGGATCAGCGCTGCAAACGCACCACCGATAAAGAAGAAGAACGTGATTGAGATCAGGTACAGGATGGCGATGCGCTTGTGGTCACCAGTCAGTAGCCAGCTCAACAGGCCGTGCTCGTTGTTGATGTAGTGACGCTTCGGCATCTTCGCCGTGCTCTGGTCAGGCAGAGAGACTATGGTCTGGGCGCTCATGGCTTCACCATCTCCGGAGTGGTTGTGCCCACGGGGGGCGTTGGGGGCGCGGCCTGGTCAGAAGTCGAAGTGACCAACGTCTGCTGCACCCTGTAATTCGTCTGCAAACCCTTGATGTACTCGACCAGGTCGATCAGTCCATCTTCACTGATCTGCCCCTGATACGTCGGCATGATCGGCGCAAATCCGGCCGTCACATGCTGCGACGGGTTTAGAATTGCGTCGCGCAGATAGGCATCGTTCACCAGCACCTGGCTGCCGTCGTTCAACGTCAGCTTCGATCCGTACACACCGGCAAGGTTCGGCCCACGCGCAGCGGCGTTTCCGCTATGGCACTGGTTGCAACCCATGCTGGCAAACAGACGCTCGCCATTCTGAGCGAGGCTCATGCCACTGGTAGACTCGTGCAACCACTTCTGGTAATCCTCCGGCGTCAACACCGTGATCTCACCAATCATCCCCGAGTGCTGCGTGCCGCAGTACTGCGTGCAAAAAATATGATACGTGCCGACCTGGGTGGCTTCAAACCAGACCGTCGAATAGCGCCCAGGGATCACCTCGCGCTTTACGCGGAAGTCCGGGATCGCGAAGCTGTGGAACACGTCCTGCGAGATCATCGTAAGCTGCACCGGCTGGCCGGTCGGAACATGCAGGGCGTTGATCTCATGCTGCCCGCCCGGGTGTTCCGCCTTCCACATCCACTGCTTGCCGACGACGTAGATGTTCATCGCGTTGGTCGGCGGATTGTAGATCCGGAAGTACAGCAGCGCACCCCACACGAAGACGAGCAGGAAGACAGCCAGCGGAATAATTGTCCAGGTGGCCTCCATCAGCGTCGAGCCTTCGATCTGCGTCGCCTCCGGGCTGCGCTCGCGGCGATACCGCACCGTGAACACAGTGATCAGCGTGCCCACCAGCAGCGTGCCAAAGAGCGTCATCAGCAGCAGGAAGAAGTACAGCGCATCGACCCACGGCGAGATGCTGGACGCCTCAGCCGGAAACAGCGCCGAGCTGTGCAGCCACTTCGTCAAAAATTGCCATAGTACTGGACTAATACCCATCGTTCGCCTTTATCCGTTTCGCCGGTTGTTGTCCGGTTGAGGTGGTTCCTGATTCTCGTCGCGCCCAAGCTGTACGTCGCGCCGGAACATCAAAAACATAAAGCTGCCAAGCGACGCCACCGTCACGATGCCGCCCAGCTGCACCACGCGCACCACAGCCAGCGAGTGCTTGTTGGTCTGGGGGTCATAGTGATAGCAGTACGTCAAAATGTTCGCTACCGGTGACCCGATCTTGTTGCCCGAGGCATCGATCAACCCCAGCAGAATGTCCTTCGGCGAGTACTCCACACCAAGGTAGTACTGCGCCACCCGGCCCGTCGGCGTAGCCAGCTCAATCGAGCTGGCGTGCGCATACTGCGTCAACCGGCCATCCGGTCCCGGCACACGCACATAGCCGTAGCCGATCGTGTCGGTCACCGCGTCGATCGCCGGACGTTGTCCCGTCAGAAAATGCCAGCCATCCGCCGTCTCTGGATGGCCGTAGCGCTTGACGTAAAAAGCCTTCTTCCGTGCCGCCAGGTCAGGAGTCTCGCTCGGATCAATCGAGATCACTACAATCTGAAAGTCCTTGCCCGGAACCAGGTGCACCATCAGCAGCGAGCTGACCAGTCCATCCAGCTCCTCCGAGCACAGCATCGGACAGTTGTAGTAGATCGTTGTCACAATCGCCGGATGCTTGCCGTCAAAGTACTGCCCCAGAGATACCGGTGCACCCGTCTCGTCGATGAACTTTGCATCCATCGGCAGTTGGGCGTTCAGGTGCTGCGTTACCTGCACCTTCTGCAATACATTCGGTAACTGGTCGCCGACGTTCTGGCCTTGCTGCTTGTCTGCGTAGCTTGAAACCTGCGCATGGGCGTCGACGGCATAGAACGCATTCGCACAGCCAAGCACGACGGCAAGCCCAAGCAGCGCTTGGCGCATCGTCGTGTTCCGGGTTGTGCTCAACTGCATCACGTCGCCTACTCCTCTAGTGTCTTACGTCGCCATGGCCCGACTTTCAGGGCACTTACGTTTACGGCTTATTCTTTGGTGCCGCTGGCCTTTGCATACTCGTTCCGCTGTTCGCGAGTCTCAATCGTCTCCTGCTCGTAGCCGGTTCGCGCAAACCCGGTCGTCAGGGGAACCGAAATCGTGGGCTTCGACTCACCCACCATCAACGTCTCCTGCGTCGCTGCCGTGGCTGGCTTAGGCAGGCCGCGCTGAGCAATCAGCTCCATGGCGCGCTCAATCGGAATCCGTACCGTTCCGGCAGGCGTGTCGTTCGACGTGCTGTAGTTGTCCAGCAGCAGGTCTTCCTTCGCATGCAGATCAGCAGTGTCCTGGTTGCCATCATCCGTCTGCAGCCGAGGCCCAGGAAACGCCTGGGTCATCTGAGCCAGCTGCTTCTGCTCCGTGGCCGCATTCGATGTCAGGTCCTGACGAGGCTCGCCATGCAAAGTCGCGCCGGGCGTGACCGTCTCCGCACTGTGCCACTTGTCCACGGGGCCGTCCTGCTTGATCAACACATAGTTGATCGCCTTGCCCATCAGGAAGCAGAAGAAAAAGAAGATCACGACGAAGCCCGCGAGGCCGGCGACAAACGTCACAATACCGCCGACGTTTACGTCCTGGGTCTCGTAGCCTGGGTTCTCGGGATCACGCTTCGTGACCACCGGCAGTCCTGGGTCGAATTCGTTAGTGGGCATGTTCGGGCTCCAAAAGCTCTTCGGTATGCGGGTCGTTCACGTTCAGCAGCGGACGTTTGCCAAGCTCGGTCAGGTAGTACACCGCCCATATCGCCACCAGCGTCACCGGCACCGTAATGTAGGCCAGCAGGCCGAAGTTGCCGATCAGGTGTAGCGTGTCGCCGTCCTTGTTCCAGCTCGGCTCAATCAGCCAGAAGAGGTCGATAAACCGCGCGCAGATCATCACCACCGCTACCCAGATCAGCTTGTGCTTCGAGCGCTTGATGTCGCGCGAAAGAAGCAGGCAGAAAGGAATCACCCAGTGGCAGATCACGTCAAGCGTGCAGATCGTCCACCATCCGCCCTGGATACGGTGCGCGTAGTACGTCAGCTCGTCCGGAATATTACCCGACCAGATGATCAGGAACTCGGCGAACGTCAGATAGATGTTCAGCATCGTGAAGGCAAACGCCAGCTTGCCCAGATCATGCTGTTCGGTCGTGCGGAACAGCGTCTTCATCGGCTCATAACGTGACAGCAGAATCAGCGACAGGATGCCCACCGCCAGGGCGCCATAACCCTGCGCCACGAGGAACTGCAGTCCATACACCGACGAAGCCCAGATGATGTCCAGCGACTTCACAAACACAATCACGAAGTCGGTCATCAGAATCACATACAGCACGATCGACGGCCCGGACACATTCTCAAAGCGCACGCGCCACTTGTCGAAGCTGCCCACCGTGCCTGCGGTCTCATCCTTGTCGCGCAGCACCGACCAGCGATTGAGCAGCGTGATCAGCAACGTCATGAAGCCCAGCACCACGCACGCCTGGAAGATCGCCGCGCCCGGGTTCAGCATCACGTGGCGGAAATCGATATCTAGATGCTGCTCGTTCGTGATCAGCCCCTGGTGATACGCATCCAGCGTGGCCGCCTTGGTCGTGTACGCCGCCCACAGATACAGCTGCTTCATCAAAAGCAGCAGCGGAATCGTCAGCAACAGCACCAATGGAATCGTGCGCGTCATCGCCTCCAGCGGGCGTCGCAGCACCAGGCCCCACTTACCGCCCGACACGTACTGCACCATCAGAAACGCCAGTGCGCCGCCCACCAGGTTGAAGCACATCATGTAGCCGGCAAGGTACGCACGCACCAGATGCGTCGCTCCGCCAGGTACCGCCAGCAATGCCAGCGAGAGCAATGCGAAGACCACCGCCACGATGGCTGCGCGCACCCGCCACGTCTTGACGACCTCCGGTGCCGTCAGCACGCTGGGCAGCACGTTCGGGCCATGATGCCCGTGTCCTCCATGCGCCAACTCCGCTCCGTTATGTTCGTGTTCCAGTGCCATGCGTTCCGTCGCCTTCAAAGTTCCTAAAGTGTCTTCGTACTGCCCGTATCGCGTGTTGCGTCCTTGCCCGCCAGCCGTCTACTTCTCGACTGACATCGTTGCCCCTGGAGTCGCCGAAGCTGGAAGAACAAAACTCTTTCCATCAGGCGATCCGTGAACAGCCGTCGCCGGCAAATCATTGGCCCAGTTGTCCGCAAACCCTGGCGGCATGCCCTGCTCCTTGGCCAGCTCATGCAGATCGATCGGGTGCTGGCCCGCAGCCACATCGCTGTCCTTCGCATTCTGGCTCAACTGCAGCGCGCGAACATACGCGGCAACAGCCCAACGGTCGGCCGGCGTCAACTGTGCCGAGTAGTCCGGCATTGCTCCATAGCCGTTCGTCATCACCGAGAAGAAGTGTCCCAGCGGCGCATTCCGCAGGCGGTCGGTATGGAAGTTGCCCGCCGGCTTGTAGCCGCGCTGCACAATCATCCCATTGCCATTGCCTACGCGCGAGTGGCACGGTGTGCAGTAGATGTTGTACCGCTCCTGGCCCCGCTGCAGCGTCGCAAGATTCAGCTCGATCGGCAACCCGTCGCCTTCTTTCCCGCTCACCATGCCGGTATAGAAGTACGTGTCCTCATGCAGCTGGTCACGCGCTACAGTGTTCTCCACCTGCGGGCGCGCCGAGCGGCCATCGGCGAAGAACGCGGTCCCACGCTGCGGAATAAACTTCGGCTGGTTGTGCATGTCCTGCCGGCAGCCGGCGACCAGCAGCATCGTCGCCGCTACACCCATCGCCGAAACCGCTCGCATCACACGCATCGTCCCTATTCCCTGTTCCCTATTCCCTAATCCCTGCATTAGTGGTCCACCTCCACCACCGAGACCGGCGAAAAGCTTTCCAGCAACGTCCGCGTCTCGGCCACATCGAAGCGCGGATCATTCGCTTCCAGGCAGAGGAAGAACTTGTCCGTCGTTGCGCCGCTCGCAAAATTCGGGGCGTTGAACAGTGGGTGGTACAGCTGCGGCAATCCGTTCTGAGCAATCATGCCGAACGCAGTCGACAACCCGGCAAACAGGATCGTCAGCTCATACTCCGGAATCACGAACGCCGGCCAGCTGAACAGCGGAGTCGCGCGGATGTTCAGCGGATAGCCCCACACGTTGATCCACATCTCCAGCAGAAACCCGGTCGTCAGACCCATCACGCCGCCCAGCAGACACATCAGCGGCACACGCGTCTTGTGAAAGCGCAGCGCCTCGGCTGCCTCCTCCACGGGATACGGGGTGTAACACTCCATGCGGCGATATCCCGCACGGTGCGCCATCTCCGTGGCATGCACCAGCTCACTGGGCGTATTGAACTCGGCCAGCAGGCCGTAAACTCCCTCACGCGGCGGCATTAGAGCGCCTCCTGTACAACCACTTCAGCATCTGCGCCACCCGGACGAACCTTCGTCGACGGCAGCATCATTCGAATCTCGGACATCGGAATCATCGGGGCCAGTCGTGCAAACAACAGGAACAGCGTTGTAAACAGACCCCACGTGCCGATGAACAGCATGTAGTCCCACTTGGTAGCACGGTACGTTCCCCAGCTCGATGGCAGGTAGTCGCGATACAACGTCGTCACAACGATAACGAAGCGCTCGAACCACATACCGATGTTCACCACGAACGAGAGGAAGAACAGATAGCCCACATTCACACGCAGCTTGCGGAACCACAGCGTCGTCAGCGGAATCGCGATGTTGGTCAGGATGAGCATCCAGTACGCCCAGCCCATCGGCCCGAACATACGGTTCCACATCATGAAGAACTCCCAGTGGCTGGCCGAGTACCAGCTCATGAAGACCTCCATGCCGTAGCCGTAAGCCACGATCGAACCCGTCGCCAGCATGACCTTCGCCATGTTGTCCAGATGCCGCAGCGTCACAAGGTCTTCCAGGTGATAGAACTTGCGGATCGGAATCGCCAGCGTCAGCACCATCGCAAAACCCGAGTACACAGCGCCTGCGACGAAGTACGGCGGGAAGATCGTCGTGTGCCATCCAGCCAGCGAGGCCACCGCGAAGTCAAAGCTGATGACTGTGTGGACCGAGAGCACCAGGGGTGTCGAAAGACCAGCCAGCAGCAGCGAAGCCGTCTCGTAACGAATCCAGTGACGAGTCGATCCGCGCCAGCCTAGCGAGAGCGCACCGTAGACCGTC
>CAJCIM010000125.1 GCA_903970395.1 Acidobacteriaceae bacterium | reverse complement strand
ACCTTCTTCCAGAACCCCACAAAGTAGTCCACGGCGGAGATGATCGACACCACCGCCATCCAGTAAATCGCCACCTCGGCGATCAGGTGCACGCCCACCGGAAACCCCCACAGGTTCCAGTAGTCCCAGCGGTGGTTCAATATTGCCGCCACCACGCTCACAATCTGGATCACCGTCTTCAGCTTGCCAATCTCGCTGGCATCAATGGTGAATCCCTCGCTCGTGGCGATCGACCGCAGCCCGGTTACCAGGAACTCCCGCCCAATCACCAGCACCGCGATCCACGGCGGCATCACCCGAGGGTTATAGGCCACCAGCAGGATGAACGCGGTCGTTACCATCAGCTTGTCGGCCAGCGGATCCAGCAGCATCCCCAGCGTCGTAATCTGCCCCCGCCGCCGCGCCAGATAGCCGTCCAGCCCGTCCGTGATCGACGCCAGGATAAACAGCCCTGACGCGATGATCTCCTGCTCACCGTGCATCCCCTGGAACGGGAACTTCGGCGACAGCACCCATATCAGCAGCGGGACGCTGGCAATGCGGCTCAACGTAATGGAATTCGGCAGATTCACGGCAGAGTGGGTTCAGAGTACGGCATTGCGCCCGCCGCAACGATCCGCAGCGGCTAACACAGTCATTCTGCCACACCGCGCAAACCCCGCGATATTCCCCACCCTAACCCGTCGCGAATCTTTCCCGAAACACCCCTTCAGCAAGTAGAGAAGTAGGAAATAGCAAAACCTCCGAACTCCAAACTCATAGCCAAAACAAAGCGGCCGCAGATCGCATCCGCGGCCGCTTTGCTACTCCCTACTCCCTGCCTTTACGCGTACATTCCGCGCTGCTTTGTCGTATACGCCACACGATCGATCGCCAGCATATACGCTGCCGTGCGATTGTTCACGCCATGCGCCACGGCATATTGCAGCACATCGTTAAAGCTGTCGATCATGATCCGCTCCAGTCGCTGATTCACTTCCTCTTCCGTCCAGAAGTACCCCATGCGGTCCTGAACCCACTCAAAGTAGCTGGTCGTCACACCGCCTGCGTTGGCTAGAATATCCGGAATCACAAACACGCCCTTCTCTTCGAGAATCTGGTCGGCAACGGTCGTTGTCGGCCCATTCGCTCCTTCGCAGAGAATCCGGCACTGCAGGCTTGCTGCGTTCCTGCTGGTAATCACGTTCTCGGTCGCCGCCGGAATCAACACATCGCACTTCCGCGTCAGCAACTCGTCCTTATCAGCGACCTCAGCTCCCGGAAATCCATGGATCGTGCCTTTCTTGGCCTTCCATTCCAGCAGCTCGCTGATGTCGATGCCGTTGGCATTGAACAGCGCACCGTCATACTCGCCGATGCCGATCACCTTGTAGCCCTTGTCCCACAACAGCTTCGCCGAGTTCGACCCAACGTTGCCGAACCCCTGCACAATGACGGTGGTCTCACTCGGAACCATGTTCAGGTGCTTCAGCGCTTGGTCGGTCACAATGCTCACGCCGCGCCCAGTCGCCTCTCTGCGTCCGCGCGACCCGCCCAGGTTCACCGGCTTGCCCGTCACCACCGCATTCACCGTCTGCCGCATATGCATGGAGTACGTATCCATAATCCACGCCATCGTCTGCTCATTCGTATTCACATCCGGCGCTGGAACATCCTTCTCCGGCCCGATGAACTCGATCAGCTCCGCCGTATACCGCCGCGTCATCCGCTCTAATTCACCCTGGCTCATGTTCTTCGGGTCGCAGATCACGCCACCCTTCGCGCCGCCAAAGGGAATATTCACCACCGCGCACTTCCATGTCATCCAGCTCGCCAGCGCGCGCACCTCATCCAGGCTTACATCCGGCGCATACCGAATCCCACCCTTGCCCGGCCCGCGTGCCACCGAGTGCTGCACGCGATATCCGGTAAACACCTCAATCCGTCCATCGTCCATCAGCACCGGAATATGCACGATAATCTCGCGTGCCGGATACCGCAGCACCTTCCAGATACCGTCATCCAGCTTTAGCCGCCTCGCGGCTTCGTCAAATCGGGACGCTTGCGCCTCCCACGGGTTTGTCTCCTGCTCCATCGAAATGGCAGGGACCTTCACTACACTTTCCATCGAATTTTCCTCTTCTGTTCCGGCTGTTGCCGTTGCCGGTGCTTTCTCGCGCCCCAGCGTAGGGTGCGCGGCCAGTGCGGCCTTGCCGGGAATCAACGTTTCATCGGCCATCGTCGTGTCCTCTCTTCTTGTCGCAGACACCCGTCATTAGACGCGCATCGGCCGACCAAAGAGCCACCGTTTTGGCATACGCCTCATACTCTTGACCGTCATCTTCCAGCGGCCAAACTCACAAATCCTAGGCCTCTTTTACGACACCTGGCAACCCCATTAAGTTACCCCTTTTGAGTCATAAAGCTCATGAATCCAATCGCAAAACCTGAACAACTCGACCTCCATCGGGAATACTCTGGGCTTACCCGCGTTCCCGTGGCGAAACTTGGCGCTAAACTTCGCGTACTTTGCGGGAAAGCCTTTGCACTTCACCGACATTTAGAATCAACTCCATGCCGGGCAGCCCTACAACCCCCTCTCTCCGCGACTTCCAGCGCCTCGCGCGCACCCACACGCTCGTCCCGGTCACTCGCACCGTCGCCGCCGACCTTGAAACTCCCGTCTCGGCCTTCCTCCGCGTCGCCGCGCTCGAACCCGAAGCCTTCCTCCTCGAATCCGTCGAAGGCGGAGAGCACGTCGGCCGCTACACCTTCATCGGCATCCGCCCCTACAAGCGCATGACCTATCGCGACGGTCAGATCACCGTCTCGCAGACAGGCAAAGGCAAGCCCCGCACCTACCCCGGCGACATCTTCACCGAACTCAAACAATCCCTCTCCGGCGAGACCCCTGCCAAGCTCCCCGGTCTGCCCCCCTTCACCGCCGGAGCCGTCGGCTTCTTCTCCTACGACGTCGTCCGCAGCATCGAAAAGCTCCCTACCATCGCCGCCGATGAGCTCCACGTCCCCGACGCCCACCTCATGTTCTTCGACGAGGTCCTCGCCTTCGACCACGTCAAGAAGGCCATCCACCTCATCGTCACCACCGGCACCCGCAAGACCCTACACAATCTGGGTGCCCCATCTTCGCGGACGGCTTTATCGTCCGCTAAGGTGGGAGGCAGCACATCCCCAACCGCCGCCTACGCAGACGCCAACCGCCGCCTCGACCGCCTCGAAAAGCTCCTCAGCGCCGCCATCCCGCAGCCGAAGCGCAAACGCAACGCCAAGCCACTCGGCGCGCTCAAGCTCACGCACCGCACCCCGGCCAAGCAGTACCTCAAGGCCGTCGACAAGATCAAGAACTACATCACCGCAGGCGACGTCTTCCAGTGCGTTCTCTCGCAGCGCTTCGACTGCAACCCTGGCGTCGACGCCTTCGACATCTACCGTTCCCTCCGCATCGTCAACCCCTCGCCCTACATGTACTTCCTCCGCTTCCCAAAAACAGGAATTAGGGAACAGGGGTTAGGGATTAGAAAAGGCTCTCCTAATCTCTATTCCCTAATCCCTAATCCCTCGCAGTACTGCCACATCGTCGGCAGCTCCCCCGAAATGCTCGTGCGCGTCCACACCACCTCCACCGGCAGCACCATCGAGTACCGCCCCATCGCCGGCTCCCGCCCTCGCGGCACAGACGAGCCCACCGACCGCGCCCTGGAAGCCAGCCTCCGCGCCGACGCCAAAGAAGTTGCCGAGCACGTCATGCTCGTCGACCTCGGCCGCAACGACCTCGGCCGCGTCTCGCAGTTCGGCTCCGTCAAGGTCAGGGACATCATGTTCGTCGAGCGTTACTCGCACATCATGCACCTTGTCAGCGCGCTCGAAGGCACACTCCGCCCCGAACTCGCCCCGCTAGACGCCCTCCGTGCCTGCTTCCCCGCAGGTACCCTCAGCGGAGCCCCCAAGATCCGCGCGATGGAGATCATCGAAGAACTCGAACCCGCCCGCCGCGGCGTCTACGGCGGCGCCATCGTCTACGCCGACTTCTCCGGCAACCTCGACTCCTGCATCGCCATCCGCACCCTCTTCATGGACGGCGAACAAGGCCACATCCAGGCCGGCGCCGGCATCGTCGCCGACTCCGTCCCTCAAAAAGAACACGAAGAGTGCCAGAACAAAGCCAAAGCCGTAGTCCGCGCCATAGAACGCGCCCGCGCCATGTAGCTGGCTCTGATCGCCCCCGGTTGTCATCCCGCAGCGCAGCGGAGGGATCTGCATCTGTATTTGCTGTTGCTTCCTGATCGAATCACGACACTGTCGGGTGCCCCATCTTCGCGATGGCCTCATCGTCGCTAAGGTGGGTTGTAAACTGCCGACTCACGGTCGCTTGACCTTCTAAGGAGCGCACACCATGAAGTGGCAGGCGATGTTCATCCTTTTTTCGCTACTCCCCATCGTCATGATCGCGAGCGGCCAGACTCCGTCGGCGAACCAGAGCTCGGCACAAGACACTCAGACGCATGGCTATTGGCTTGACTCATCCACCGGCCTGATGTGGACTGCAAAGGACAACGGGAAAGACATAAGCTACCGTAACGCAATAAGGTACTGCCGAAACCTGCGCTTGGCTGGCTACTCCGACTGGAGGCTGGCGAATATGTGGAATCTGCAAGGGATGTACGACTCAAAGGCGAACGCGCCTGGACTTGCCGGTCCCGGTAAGGAAAGCAATTCCACTTGGCATATAAAGGGCAATCTGTTCTTGACGGGTTATCAATGGAGCCGCACGATTGACGATCGCGGGCACATTTGGGATTATCCGTATTACTTCGACTTCAACGAAGGCAAGTCGAACGACCAGCCATCTGGACCGTTTTATTCGTTCGTCTTTATGCGCGCTTTGTGTGTGCGCGGCGGCAGCGACTAACTCAGTCCATCTCGTCCTGCTTCAGCGCCCAGTAAATCCCCCCGGCAATCTGAGCCACCCCAATCACCCGCGTCAGGGTCGGCCGCTTGGACAGCCCATGCATCAGGTCGCGCCACGGCTTCGGCCCTCTCTTCCAAGCCCGAGCATCCCGCGCCGGGTCAATCAGGGCCATCACACCATCGCCAATCATCACCATCGCCGCAAAGTGCTTCGCTCGAGTTGGACTGAGAAAGAACATATTGAAGCCTCAGAGTCTACGTACAAAGAGATAGAGCACCTGCACTCCACTTTCGTTGCCCCATCCGTCCAACCACACGTAGCCGAGTTCCAGAATGAGCCGTGACACCCTCTAAAGAAATCGCGATCAACCCGGGGAAATCCCGTCATCCCCCGTGCATACACTCATAAGAGTTCCTGCGAATCGCAATCGGCCGTCCCAAGGTCTCCGCAGTTGAGGACTCTCAGGAGGGAAGTACCCACGTGAGTTCACGTCGATTGGCGCTTATCTTTGGCACTTTTCCGCCCTCGCTCGACGAGCCGGAGATATCCATCTCGCTCACCCCTCCGCCGCCGGTCGCCGCTCTCGCAGAGCTACTGCACAGCCTCCGCTCCGACGAAGATCTAGCCGATGCACTTCGCAAAGGCGACTCCGACGCACTCACCGTCCTCTTTGAGCGCCACAGCCGCCTCGTCTTCGGCATCGCCCGCCGCATTTTGCGCCACGACACCGAAGCAGAAGACTGCGTCCAACAGATATTCCTTGACGTCTTCCGTTCCATCAATCAGTTCGACCGCAGCAAAGCTCCATTCAAGACATGGCTGCTTCTCTTCGCCTACAACCGCACTCTGAATCGCCGCCGCTCACTCATCGCCGCCCGCGTCTTCGATACAGAACCGCTCGACGACTTCATGCCAGATCTACTCGCCTGCACCCGCGCCACCGCAGCGCAACTGCACGACAGCCTCCTTCTGAAAAAGTCCCTCCGCAACCTCCAGCTCCGCCAGCGGCGGACCATTGAACTCACCTACTACGAAGGCCTCACCGCCGAAGAGATCGCCGCTCGCACCGGGGAGACCGTCCGGGTCGTCCGCCACAATCTCTATCGCGGCCTCGAAAAGCTTCGTCGCAACCTCTGCACTCCCGCCGCCTCGACCGGCAGAGGAGGTCCCCGATGATCGACCATCAACCTTACGAACGCCTCTTCGAACTAGCGGCTACCGGGCAGCTGTCTGCTTCAGAAAAAGATACATTCGACGAGCACTGCCTCCACTGCGCCGCCTGCCGCCATCATCTTCAGGAACTGGCCTTCATCAACCATCAGCTGTTGCTGCACACGGTCACCGATACGACCCTGGCCTCCATGCCGACAGGCTCTCTCGAAAGGTTTCGTTCGCGAGCCATCCGCGAGGGTATCGCGCTGCGCCCCGCATCGGCCAGACCATCGATGTCTTACCTGTTGGCGTCAGCCACTGCTGCGCTGATCGTCATTGCCATGCTGACGTTGTTGCCTCATACACAAAAGGTTCTGGAGACTGCCCAGCTCTCCACTTCAACTTCAATCCTCACTCAACAAAATCCTTCTACTGTCGTCACCCCGCAGATCCGCGCCACGCGATTCTTGCAGGCAAATCATGCGCACTCCACGCGTCGCACAATCGTTCCTCACACCAGCGCCGAAATCAACACCATAAACCTGGCACCTCAACGCTTCCCGCAGGTGATCGCGGCCAGCTATCCGTTGTTCGAGTCGCAGAACACGCAGAAGCCTTCACCTATTGGCTATCCTGCACTCAGCCGCTCGCAGGTTCTCCACCTCGATCCCTTCCCAGCACTCGACCACGCCTCCAACCCCAACATCGCGGGCATCGCGACACTCGACAGCCCCATCGCCTCGACCGGCAAGGTCTTCGACTTCGCTGTCAATATTCGCCAGCTGCACTTCCAGCTTCCAATTGCCCAGTAACCCCCATATCCCTGATCTCTTCAAGGAGCACCGCCATGCAGCGATCACGCCCCCTCGCGTCTCTATGTGTACTTCTCGTACCAGCAATCTCTCTCTGCCAAGCGCCCGCACCGTCGTCAGCGCCTGTCTACGTCACCGTGGCCTTCAACGCAGCGGTCCTGCAAACTGCCGAGGCCCAACACTCCTTCGGAGACCTTCAGACAAAATTCGCTCCTCGCCAGACGCATCTGCAGCAGCTGGATGCGCAGGTCGAATCTCTCAAGAAGCAGATCAACGACAGCGCTGCCTCGCAGAGTGACGCAGACAAATCGGCAAAGCTGCACACCCTTGACACCGAGGAGCGTCAGCTGCAGCGCGAAGCCGACGACTTCAAAGCCGATACCGAAAGCGCCTCCCAACAGGCATTTCAGGCAGTCGCACAAAAGCTCTACGCCTTTCTGCAGGACTACGCAAAGCAGCACGCCTACACCCTCGTCATCGACCGTGGTTCGGACGCCGCTCCGGTCGTCTGGTACTCCTCATCAGACGCCGACATTACGGCTCAACTCATCAAGGCCTACGACCTTAAGGCTTCCGCAACGCCTCCAAGCGCCCACACAAATACAACGCCGCATCTTCCATCAGCTCCTGCACCTCACTAACTCATGCCAGATATTGAGTGGGACAAAACTCTTGACACCCCCAATACAATAGAACCAGGCGAAGGACTGCGCGGCACCCACCGGGCTCTCTCGTTCAGGCTCAGCGCTACCCACAGCTTCTTTGACAACCGATCACGCTAACCACGCAAACTGGTTACGAGCCTAACCCCA
>CAJCIM010000124.1 GCA_903970395.1 Acidobacteriaceae bacterium | reverse complement strand
TCGGCACAGCATCGCTCTTCGGCCCATACTTCTTGATCCGCTCCAGCCGAAGCTCTGCTTCAAGCGCCTGGATCTTCAACTCGGCTATGGCCAGTTGCCCGCGCAGCCGCGCGACCAAGGCAGCTTCGGAACCATCAGGTGTGGAGGTTTCAACGCTCACGATGACTCAGAGTTAACAGAACCGGAGGCCACTTGCAAGCGCTCTATGCAGGCTCTTTGCGGTACCACTTGCGCCGCTTCGTCGTGTCCAGATCGATACCGTTCAACAACAGCGTCAACTCCTCATGACTCATCGCAACGCGGCCTTCGCTCACCGCATCCGGCCAACGAAAACGCCCTTCTGCAGTTGCTTCGCGCACACCCATAAACCGCTTCCATCCCACACCAGCACCTTCAGCCGCGTGCGCTTCTGGTTGGCGAACTGGAACAGATGTCCGCTCATCGGATCGCAACCCAACTGGTCGCGCACGATGCCATATAAGCCTTCGAAGTTCTTGCGCATGTCCGTCGCGCCCGGGGCTAGATAGATCTTCGTCGCCACACCGACGCCGAACATCACGCCTGCTCAAGCACAACCAGCAGCTCCGACAGAAGCCCCGCATCGAACGCGCCGCCCACCTCAATCCGGCGGCCATTGCGCAAAATTACCGTCAACGTCGAAGATCGCGGTGCCTCGCTGCCGCGCTCGATCGCCACCGCAACCAGTCGCTGCGGGACGGTGCCGCCGGATCGGTCAGCCCCTTCGCGAGCCCGCCTCCGATAAAGGTCCAACGTTGCCACAACCAGACCACGCGCCGAGCAAAACGCGCGGCGACTCATCCCGCTCGCCTCATACTCAGCAATCAAAGACATCGCCTCAGAGACACTCCGCCGGCGACCAACCCCAACCAAACCTTCGATCATGACCTATCGTCACATCAGCCCAGAACCCGAGCAAGATGGATTCCTCTGATGGATACGGAAGACCGTCCGTGGTGACAACCAGGCTGGAGTGCGTCAGGATTCCACAGGTTATATGGTGGCCGGGTTGGCCTCCATGGGCATAGAGCGAGGCCAGCTTCTGGAGGATGCCGACCGCCTCAGGATCGTCCCGGTTGTACGAGAACTCGGTCGTGTCGTGAAGCACCAGCACTGGACAGTCTTTCATGGAGGAAACGCGCTCCCGCGTGCAGAGAAAATGCCCGGCCAGGATCTTTTCCTCATCAACCCGAGCATTCGAGAGGAAACGATAAGCTGCTTTCGTAGTCGCCCAGTCCTGACAGGCGAAGGGGATGCTTCCACTGATCTGTCCCGACAGTTGCCCCAGCAGAGTAACGAACCTCTTTCCGTGACGAACATCCTGAAACTGGCAGCCCGCGACCTCGCGTCCTAGCCAACTCCCGCGCTCTTCATTCCGAGTCCCCATGCAAGAACTCCATCAGACTCGCCCCTAAATTAATAGTGACACTCTTGAGGCCGAACATGACGTAGGCATCGAGTTGTGGTTAATTGAAAGCAAGACAACACGCTTACCTTCCAGAGCAGCGGCATGTAGTACGTCTCTAGCCACCACGACGCCACAAACAGCAGCGCCATCGCACCCAGCGCTAGGAAGTAGATCCTCACCGGCAGTGTCGAGAAGACTGACAGATGGTCTGCTGCAGAGCGCCGTTCCGACCACGCAAAGAATAGTCCGCTGACAAAGCAGCACGCCGCGGATATCGCCGCTTTGTCCATGGAGAGTAATAGCCGGTCGTCCCAGTGCGTTCCCGGCACGAAGAACGCGCTGAACAGCAACGGAAACAGCGACAGCAGGCTTGCCAGAAACGAGATCGCTTTACCGAGCTCCATCAGCATCGCGGCCCTCCTGCGACGCCACTATCCTAACTCCAAACCTACGCGCTCGGCTTCGGCGGGTAGGGTTTGGTCTGCGACGTACGCTGCGCCACCGGCACATATGGTGCAGGCCACACCGGGCCGGTGTAGTCCGCACGCGGACGGATCAGCCGGTTGTCATCGTGCTGCTCGATCACATGCGCGCACCAGCCGGCGATGCGGCTCACCGCGAAGATCGGCGTGAACAGATCGATGTCGATCCCCAGCGTCGTGTACGTGCTGGCCGAGTAGAAGTCGACATTCGCGTTCAGCTTCTTCTCTTCCTTCACAAACAGCTCAATCTTGCGCGACATCTCATACCACTTAGGATTCGCGTCCCTGCCCAGGTCCTCGCTCATGCGTCGCAGGTGCGTCGCACGCGGGTCTTCGGTCGTGTATACGCGGTGCCCGAAGCCGGAGATCTTCTGCTTCTCGGCCAGCATCTTGCGCACGTGCTCAACGGGGTCTTCGCCCGCCTTGTCGATGTCGTACAGCAGGTGCATCACGGCCTCGTTCGCGCCGCCGTGCAACGGCCCCTTCAGCGCGCCAATCGCGCCGGTGATAGCCGAGTGAAGGTCGCTCAGCGTCGCTGCAATCACGCGCGCCGCAAAGGTGCTCGCATTCAGCTCGTGGTCCGCATGCAGAATCAGCGCCACGTCCAGAGCCTTGGTTGCCGTATCAGTTGGCGCCTCACCGGTAAGCATCCACAGGAAATTACCCGCGTGGCTCAGCGAGGTGTCGGGCCTCACAATCTCCTTGCCCTTGCGAATGCGGTCGAACACCGCCACGATCATTGCAATCTGCGCGGTCAGCCGAAAGCTCTTGCGCACGTTGGCCGTGTGCAGCGTCGACTTCTCATCGGGATCGTAGATCGAAAGCAGCGACACCGCCGTGCGCAGTACCTCCATCGGCGAGGCCGTCTTCGGCACGTTGCCCAGAAACTCGATCACATCATCCGGCAGCTGCCGAGCAGCCGCTAGCTGGTGGCTGAAGTCGTTCAACTCTGCCGTAGTCGGCAGCGCACCGTTCCACAACAGGTACGTGATCTCTTCGAACGTGCTCTTCTCGGCGAGCTCATGGATGTCGATGCCGCGGTAGGACAGGATGCCCTTACCGCCATCAATAAAGCAGATGGAGGATTCGTTCGCTACGACGTCCTGCAGACCTTTGGGGGCGGAGGTAGACATGCTGCGTTCTCCCTGGGTGAAAGCTCACCGGCAAAATCAATTGTGAAATTGATTATCAAATGGGGCTTCCGCGATTGTCATGTAAAGTGCGCGAATATCGGTGAGCGTGTGCGAAGCTGCGAAGACAGCGCTCAGCGCACGAATCGCCCCGGTGCAAACGCCGCTAGATCGACCGCAGGCACATTTCCTTCAATCATGTCGGCCACGGTCATCGCCGTCGCGGGAGCCAGCAGGATGCCGTTGCGATAGTGGCCCGTCGCCCAAAGCGTTGCGTCGTCGCCGCAGCCGAGCACCGGCAGATCGTCTGGAGTTCCCGGACGCAATCCTGCCCACGACTCCACCAACGGTGCATTCGTCTCCGAAGCCAGCGCAGGTAGTAGCTCTGCCGCCATCGCGCGCAAGCGTGCCAGGTCTGCTGTGTTCGTTGTTGTGTCGAAGCCTGCGCGCTCCACCGTCGCGCCCAGCAACGCCGTGCCAGCCTGCGGCCCATGCACGCGCGGGACTACATAGATGTGTTCGCTGCGATGCACCTCGCGTAGCGAGCGCAACGCAGGTGGCAGCGTCACTCGTAGCATCTGCCCCTTGCGTGGAGCCACCGCGACACGCGAATTTCCCCCAGACTCGCTTGACCACGCACCCGCGGATATGACCAAAGTCCTTCCGCGTAGCTCCTCCCGAATTGAACCCGAAAAACCCTCGCGCAAGTCGATACCTGCGGCGCGCACGGCTCCCAGCAACGCGGCTGCAAGCTGTCGCGGATCAAGCGACTCCTCGGCCAGCTGCATGGCGCTTCCGTCCTCCAGATACTGCACCGTCACCGTCGTCTGCACCGGCACGGGTAGCCCAGAAAGCGCCTCCAGTCGTGCCTTGTACTCTGGGTATAAACCTATGCTGTACTTGGAGATAGCGCGCAATGCCGCCGGATTATGCGGGTCTTCCGAGGCCAGCATCCCAGCCGCCGCCACGGACGCCTGCGTCAACGCCCGGCCGCGCTCCAGCACCGTTACACCGATGCCGCGGCGCGTCAGTTCCAATGCAATGGAGAGGCCAATGACTCCGGCTCCGGCGATCACAACAGGCTGTATGGAGAGTGGAACAGGGGCGAAAACGGTGCTGCGGGCTGACATGTCACTTCATAGTAAGCCATTTGGCATGCACTAAAAGTGAGGCAGCCCATGGTTTCCAGCGTAAGATTAAGTTGATTTTCCAACCAGACGCGTTCTCCTACGACTGTCGTCTGTACTTGTGTTACCGAAAGAACGACCGATAAGCACATAGATGCGCAGGCAACAAAGGATCAGAGGTTGGCGTTTGGAGGAATCGAATCATGGCAGAGGCTATTAAATTAATGCCGAGGGAACAAGCCGAAAACGCGCCCGAGGCCAGTCCATCAACAGTTCGTAAAATCGATGAAGCCGGGGCCAAGAAGCCCGGTGAGCCGATGGTAAAAATTACGAACGAGCCATCGGCGTCAATGAAGGCACAGGCGGCAGCAAGGCCCGCGAAAGCGACCGTCTCGTTGCTTTCCCCGCCGGCGGCAAAAGTAGAGAAGGAGCCAGCAATGCAGGAACACGAGGGCTACAAAGTCCCAGAGATTATCGAGATGCACAAGACCCCGGTATGGATCGGCGCACTGGTGGTATTGGCGTTGCTCATCACCTGCGTGACCTCCGCGTGGGTCTACGTGCTGCAGAGCCATGTCACTGCGGCCGAGTCCAACCTGGAGCAGGCCAGCGTGCAGAACACCGTACTCAAGGAGCAGCTCGACGACACCAACCTGCGGCTCAAGGCGCAGGGCACCGCCCTCGGTCAGCGTGTGGGCCTCAGCGAAAAGCAGTTGGCGTCAAAGTCAGACCAGCTCGTCGAGGAAGAGAAGCGTGAACTCGCCATCGCTGCCAAGCTCCAGCAGCAGCGGCTTGAGGCCACGAACCAGCGCGTGAACAGCGTGCAAACGGACGTTGCTTCGGTCAGGACCGATGTCGGCGCCATGAAGACCGATGTTGCCAGCACCCAGGCCGAGCAAGCCGCGATCAAGAAGTCCATCGCCAAGGTTGACTCCAAGACCGACGATCTCGGCATCAAGATCGCGACCAGCAACAAAGAACTCGATACCCTGAAGCACAAGGGCGATCGTACCTATTATCAGTTCGCTATCGAGCGCGGCGCCAGGCCCATCAACCTCGGCACCATCAAGGTCAGCACGCCGATGGTCGACGTGAAGAAGAACCGTTTCACGCTGGACATCGACTCCGACGACAAGCGCATCGAGAAGCGTGACAAGACCCTCAACGAGGCGATTACCTTCTACTCCGGCAAAGATCCTCAGATGTTCGAGATCGTCGTCAACGGCATCAGCAAGAAGATGATCGCCGGCTACCTGAGCGTCCCCAACGACGCTCCCAAGCCGCTAAACCCCTAATGCAAGGAGTAGTGAGTCGTGAAAAAGCCAGCATATAGCGGGCTTTTTCACGACTCACTCCCTCTACCTTTTACTTCTCTACCGACTACCTCAGCGTCCGCAAGCCTTCCTCTACTCCTTACCCACTGCTCACTGCCTCTAAGGCAGCTTGATCGTCTGCGGATTCTGATTTCGCAGGTTGATCGTCAGTACGGCGGACTTCTTGTTGTGCCACGCCTCTTCGGTCAAGCCGGGGAACAGCAGGAGTACATTGCCGGAGCGTGTCTTGCCGGGATCGATCTCGTCGCCGTCGTATAGGGCTTGTCCCAGGTAGCCACCGAGTTCAGGAAATGTGTTCTCCAGCCGGCGATAGTACTGTGGCGCGACGCCTGTCGCCTCCACCGCACTTCCGTCAGCGCTGGTCAACGTCAAAGTTGTGTTGGAGACGTAGAGGGGAAGGCGTATCTTGTCCGTCATACTCACTGTCGCCACGACGTACAGGTCGTCTTCGGAGGTGTTCGCGAGCCCAGCCACATGCACGCTGCCCTTGTCAGGACCGAACTCCGTATGTGGAGCGTATAGATTGACGCGGTCAAGTTTCAGGACCGCCGTCTCTCGCGGGTTCACCAAAAAAACAACCACCGCGACAACGATCAGCACCAGAACGGAGATGACAATGGCAGGCATAACGCCGTGGTCGGGTTCAGGGGCAAGCTTCAGATCGTAGGCCATGTTGTAGAGCATACCGTGACTTACGTACTGTGGCACAGAGAAAGCGCGTCTTCGGGGTGCATGTGGATGTTACCGAAGTCGGCGTAGACTGGCGACCAATTTCTCCACGGGGAGGGTGTTTAAAACGTCGGCCGCCGTCAGCCACGCTCGCCGCAGCTGCACCAGGCCGAACTCAATCTGGTCCAGGTCCACAGTGGAGTGCGCATCGGTGTTCACCGCGATCTTGCACCCTTGTTCGTGAGCCAGCCGCAGGTTCAGGTCGTTCAGATCCGACCTTGCCGGGGCAGAGTTATGCTCTACCGCTACCCCCAACCGCGCCGCAGCCGGCAGAAGCACCGCGAGGTCGATCTTGTACGGCTCACGCGCCAACACTTTGCGTCCAGTAGGATGCCCCAGGATGTGTACACGCGGGTTCTCCGCCGCGCGCAGTACCCGCGCCGTCACCTCTTCGGTCGTCTGGTTGAAGCCCGAATGCACGCTCGCCACCACGATATCTAGTTGCGCCAGCGTCTCGTCGTCCAGGTCCAGCGAGCCATCCAGTAGAATGTCCACCTCCACCCCTGCCAGCACGCGGAAGGGAGCCGTCGGCTTCGCTGGCTCCCCGACCTGAGGCACAAGCAGTTGCTTCTCATAGCGAAGCCACTGCGGCCCGCGACCTGCGGCCAACTCCTCGGCCAACTCGTCACTCACCTGGCGAATCCGTGCCGCATGAGCCAGCGCCCGCTTGTCGTCCATGCCGTTGGCCATCGCCAGCGCCTTGGAGTGGTCCGTGATCGCGATGTACTCCAGCCCGCGCGCAATCGCTGCCTCGGCCATCTCGCGGATCGAGCTGGAACCGTCGCTTTCGGTGGTGTGCATGTGCAGGTCACCGCGAATGTCCGAGCGCTCAATCAGTTTCGGCAGGGTATGTGCCGCAGCGGCCTCAATCTCGCCGCGGTTCTCGCGCATCTCCGGCGGAATATAGTCCAGATCCAGCGCGTTGTAGAGCTCCGCCTCGGTTGCTGCGGCAACGATCGCGTTGTCCTCCAGCCGCAACAACGCATACTCGCTCAGCGTCATGCCACGCTTGATCGCCCGCTGCCGTAGCGCCACGTTGTGCATCTTCGATCCAGTGAAGTACTGCAGCGCGGCTCCATAGCTCGCGCGTGGCAACAGCCGGACGTCCACCTGCAGGTTGTTTCGCAGCGTGAAGCTCACCTTGTTCTGCCCCTTGGCGAGCAGCTTGTCAATCAGCGGCAGCGACGCAACGTGCTCCACCGCCGCAGCCACTGCGTCCGGCTCGCACGCCGGCCCAGTCACCAGCAGGTCGAGATCGCCACACGTCTCGCGTCCGCGCCGCAAGGAGCCTGCAGGCGTGATCGTCTCAATCCCCGGAAACTCAAAGATCAGTCGGCTGATGCGGTTGGCAAACTCCTTCGCCACATCAATCCGAAACCGCGACGAGTTCTTGCGATGGTCTTCGATCCCCTTCAGCAGCTTGTCGGTAAACTTCTGCCCCATGCGCGGCAACTCTAGCAGGTCGCCGCGCTTGGCCGCTTCCTCCAGCTCATCCAGGTTCGTTACCTGCAACGCGGAGTACACCAGCGCTACCGTCTTCGGCCCCATTCCGGGCAGCCGCAGAAGCTCCAGCATCGTCGCCTTGTACTTGGTCAGCAGCTCCTCGCGCAGAGGCATCGTCCCCGTTGCCACCAGGTCGCGAATATTCGCAGCCATTCCCTTGCCGATCCCGGGAATGGCAAGCAGCGCCTTCCCATCGGACTCCGGCCCGGCCAGCGTGGACAGCTGCGTCGTCTGCTGCTCCACTGCCTCGGCGGCCCGGCGGTAGCTCCTGATCCGAAACGAGTCGCCTCCATCAATCTCCAGCAGAGCGGCGGTCTCATCCAGCAGTCGCGCGATACCAATGTTGTCCATCATCTTCGTGCCTTACCCCTCGCTGCGATTGTAGCTGTACAAAACACAACAGCCCCGCGTGGCCTGGGCATCATTCCTCTCAGACCCTGCGGGACCGCAATGTAACCTGTCGAACTCGACGGCCGTTGGCTAGACGGCTTTAGTGCGTGTGACCTGGTCTGCCTGGGGACCCTTGGTGCCTTGAATGACGTCAAATTCGACCTCGTCACCCTCCTTCAGGCTCTTGTATCCATCCAATTGGATGGAGCTGTAATGAACAAACACATCGGGGCCATCCTCACGCCCAAGAAACCCGTAACCCTTCGCGTTGTTGAACCACTTCACTACGCCTTTGTACTGTGCCATGAGTCTTTATTCCCGTCCGTCAATCGTTGCCTGCCTGTCTGATAGCGACAGAAGGATAGTGATTTAAGACGCGCACATTTCCTCTTTAGCTGCCTAAACTTTGTTGAAAATCGCCGAAAGTGATTGATAAAACAGTGGTCTGGCTAAAACCCTTTTAGTTGCAAGGGTTACAGTCCCATAAACATGACGTCTCCGTCATGATCCAAATTATGAGCCTTTCCGTCGTTAGCTCTTCCACGTCGACGCGTACAGCAGCACCCCAATCAGGGTCTTCCCGTCTTCGATCTTCCCCGCGTGAATCATCGCCAGCACTTCAGAGAGAGGCGTCATATGCAGTTCGATCTTCTCGTCCTCTTCGGGCGTCGCCTCGCCCAGCGTCAGGTCTTCCGCCAGCAGAATGTTCATCGCCTCGGAGAGAAAGCCCGGGCTCGCGTAATACTTCGTGTGCAGCGACCACTTCTTCGCGCGGTAGCCTGTCTCTTCGATCAGCTCGCGTTTCGCCGCCGGAATCAGCCTCTCGCCAGGCTCAATGCGCCCCGCCGGCAACTCCAGCAGCAGCTTCCCTGCAGCATGACGATACTGCCGGATCAGCAGGATTCCCGGGTCTGCTGGGTTCGTCTTCTTGTCCACTGCAAGAATCACTACCGACCCGTTGTGGCGGATCACATCGCGCTTCAGTACCTTGCCGGCGCTGCCTGGTTCCACCACCTCATCACGCGAAACCCAAAACACCCGGCTCTTGAACACGGGTTTTGACGACAGTACCTTCGCTTTACCGCTCAGCTTCAGCGGAGCCGCGGTCTTCGTTGCAACAGCCTTCGCGGCAGTCTTCTTCGCCGCACTCTTCTTCGCAGGGGAGGTCTTCTTCTTCGTGGCCATGCTCTTAACCTAGCAGCAACAACGGGCCGCGACACGGAGGCATGCAGCATCCACAGCGAATCCTGCATCGACCTCTTCCCCCGCGCATCCAAACTGTTGTTGTCCAATACCAGCCAAAAAGTCCCCATGAGAAACTGACGAGGGATTGAAAGCTAATCGTGAACCTTGAGTGCCACCCCATCTCGACGCTGCCCGGCACAACGCAGCTCTTCCGCGACTTCACCGAACTGGCGAACGCCTCGTCCCCGGCTGTGCCTGCCATCCTGCGCCGTTGGTACCCTGCGGCCCCTTTCAGCATGGATTGGGCCCACCACTCGCCCTCACTCGACGAGGAGCATCGCAACCGCCTTGCAGATGCACTCCTCCGTCAGACCGACCGCTTCGACGCCGGCGGCGCCGTCATCGCCAACATCGAGCGCCTGAAGCTCGGCGCGGCAGCCGTCGTTACCGGCCAGCAGGTCGGTCTTTTTGGTGGTCCGCTGCTCACACTGCTCAAGGCCGCCACCGCCATCCGCAAGGCGCAGGATGCCACCCGCATCACCGGCCGTGAACACGTCCCCATCTTCTGGCTCGCCAGCGAAGACCACGATCTCGCCGAGGTCGACCAGGTCTCACTATTAAGCAAGACCTCCGTCGAAACCCTGCACCTCGGCCTCGACGCCACCAAGGCGCTCCCCGTCGGCGCACGGGTCCTCGGCGACCGCGGCGATGAAGGCCACCATCGCCTGCAGGAAGAGCTCGACAAGGCCAGCGAACTGCTCGGCTGGGCGCCCATCTGCGATCTCCTCCGCGAGTGTTACCCCCCCGGCGCCACCCTAGCTTCCGCATTCGGCCGCCTCATCACCAAGCTCTTCGCGCCCTTCGGCCTCATCGTCATGGACGCAGCCAACCGCGACTTCCACGATCTCGGCGCTCGCTCTCTGCAATACGCCATCGAACACGCGGCCGAGCTGGAAACCAGCCTCATCGCCCGCTCCCAGGAACTGACCGCCGCCGGCTACCACGCGCAAGTGCTCGTTCCCGAAGGTCACTCGCTCCTCTTCCTCCTCGAAGGGCAGGAAGGCGTCGCCGTCAACGACCTGATGAGGCCCGCCCTGCGCGTCCCGTTGCGCCGCAACGCAGAGGGAGCATGGAAGGCTGGCAGTCGCACCTACACCTCCATCGAACTCCTCGACATCCTCGCCACCGAGCCCGAGCGTCTAAGCCCCAACGCGCTGCTGCGCCCCATCTTTCAGGACACCATCCTGCCCACAGCAGCCTACGTCGGCGGTCCGGCAGAGATCGCCTACTTCGCGCAGTCCGCTGTCATCTATGAGAAGGTCCTCGGCCGGATCACACCGGTGCTGCCGCGCCTCTCCGCCACGCTCGTCGAGCCTGCCATTGCGCAGACCATGGCCACGCACGAGGTCACCTTCTCCCAGGTCATCGACGCCCTCTCGCACGGCAGCAAAACCTCCGCCGAGCTCGCCACGCGCCTCGGCGCACGCGCGATGCCGATCGAGGGCAAGCGTAAGATTGCCGCCGTCGGCAACGCAATGGACGCTGAACTCACCGCACTCACCGAGTACATGACGGCGATGTCCGCTGACCTCGGCCGCGCCGCTGGCGTATCCGCAAGTAAGATGCGCTACCAGATGGGTCGCCTGCGCCGGATGGCCGCCAACTTCGAGCTTCAGAAGCAGGCTTCACTACAGAAACACGCCACGGCCATCGCACTGAACCTCTATCCCGAAGGTCACCTGCAGGAGCGCCTCCTCGGCGGCATCTGGTTCCTCGCCCACCACGGCGATACGCTCCCCGCACTGCTGGTCGACAACGCCGCGCAGGAGTGCCCCGGCCACCGCGTCATCTTTCTATAACTCAACACAATCTCAGGGCGCCCCATTCATGACGACGGCCGCATCGTCGGCATGATTGGGATGCGAATGTAATAGCGTCTCCCAAATTCTGGAACTTCCCACCACATCCTGCGTATGTATAAACGGAGGTTGTACGTCATGCATCTTCTCTTCGGTCTCTGTCTCATCCCGTTCGGCGTCATCCACTTCCTGCCGACGATCATCGCGGCCCTGCGTAACTCGCGCCACATCGTAGCTATCTTCCTGCTGAACCTCTTCCTCAGCTGGACAGTCATTGGCTGGATAGTCGCCCTCATCTGGGCCTTCACCAGCGAGCCGAAGTACAGCTACGCCTACGCACCCATGCGCCGCTATTAGGTCGATATCCCCGCCCTCGCTCCGCCGTTCTAAGCGGAGGGATTGCGCTCTTTGCAATCACGCAGTCGAAGACCCCTCGAGGAAGTCAGATCAGCCATTCTCTCTGACCCTTTTCAACCGGAACTCGCGTCCCCGTTCTAAAATGTTCGTTGAGGCATTAGCACTATGGGACTGAGCGACCAACCCTTCGACGTAACCTGCCCCGACTGCGGTGGCGTACTTACCATCGACCCCGTCAGCCGCGGCATCATCGCCCATACTTCGGCCCCACGTAAAAAGACCTTCGAGGACTTCGGCCAGGCCGCAAAAGCCCTCAAAGAGTCCGACGCCCGCCGAGAGTCCCTGTTTGCCCAATCTATCGCCGCCGAAAAGAACAAGGACGACCTTATGGCCAAGAAGTTCGCCGAGGCCGTCAAAAAGGCTAAAGAGTCTCCTCTATCCGGCAAACCCCTCCGCGACTTCGACCTCGACTAAGCCCAAACCGCCGTGGCGAAACTTGGCTAACTTCGCGCCCTTTGCAGGAACTGCAACTCTTGACACCACCCATACAATAGAAGTGTAAGAACAACCCCGCCCAGGCGGGGTTTCCTCGCCTCCAGCTCTTTCACAATTGTCACCCATCGACCAAAGTGCAAACCAAAAGAGGTACACCGCTAACCTCAATCGGCTGCGTAGCTTACCTCCCAAAGCAGGGGAGGGTCCGGCGCTTTGAGCGCAACAAAAACGCCCCGAGACAAAAGCCCCGAGGCGTTCTGGCAAAGCGCTTATGTTACTCCTTGGTCCACAGCGTGCCGCCCTGGTAGTCCGAGGTCAGCGTGGTATTCAGGCTCAGCAGAACCGCGGCATTCTGTGTCGTCTGGCCGAGCTCACGGTTCTCCGTCATCGACGCCGTCGAGAAGTTGATCGACCCGATATACGCGTTCTCGTCTGAGAAGCCGTAGTCCGACACCATCACCTTAGCGTGGATGTACAGCGTCGTGTCGTTGTCCACGTAGGTGTAGACCTTTACACCCGCTTTGGTCAGCGTCTCGAACTCGCTCTCGTAGTCGTTGTCGTCGTTGGTCATGATCACCGTGACCTTGACGCCGGCCTTGGCGCGGTTGGAGAGCGCCGTCACGATCGCGGAGTTGCTCATCTCCTCGTTCTCCACCAGCAGCGTGTGCTGCGCCGCGTTGATGAAATTCTCGAGAGCGGTCGTCGACTCGTTCGGACTCCAGATCAGCGAGTCCGCAGCCGTCGGCGTCACCGTTGCGTTCTTGAAGTCCGCGTTGAAGACGGTCTCGATCTCCGCGACATCGTTCGCGTCCGCATCGGTGATCGCGAAGTCGCGAGTCGTCGAGTAGTAACGGCTCGTCAGATTTGCCGTGAGAATCATCGAGGTTGTGCCGTCCACAGTGATCGTCTTCTGGTGCGTGGCTTCGTACTTTGTGTTCGCCCAGTGGCAGGAGACACCGCCAGCGGTGAGCGCGTTGAACGCGGCCTCGTTGTTGTCGAACTCGTCGTTCTGGTCGAGGATGACGCGCACCGCAACGCCCTTCTTCGCCAGCGCGATCAGGTCGGCCTGCGCCGTCGTGTCGACAAGCTCGTACATCGTCATGTCGAGCGTCTTCGTCGCGGTGTTGATGAAGTTGTAGACCGGTGTAAGCGAGTTGTCGGATTCAGGAAAGGTGCTCAGCGTTTGGGCATGCAACGCGCCTAACGGCATCATGGCCGCAAGCGCGAGCAGAACGAGGGGCGACTGGATACGTTTCACGGATAGTCCTCGATTCGTATTGGGTCGTACGTACAACTGCGAGGAGAGTACCTTCACCCATCGCAGCGCGCGACAGAACGAAAGTCGCAGGCTGTGCGAAACCTTCGCGTGCATCAATGCAGGTGACTTTGCAAAAGCCCAGTAGAATAGAGCTGTATGCCTCCTATTCTGAATGCTCAAGGCGTCTCGAAACGCTTTGGCGCTGTACCACTCTTTGAAAAGATTTCATTCGCTGTTAACGAGGGCGACCGCATCGGCCTCATCGGCCCCAATGGTGCAGGCAAGTCCACGCTGCTGGCTGTGCTCGCTGACGAGACCGAACCTGACACTGGCGAAGTTGCCGTCCGCAAACGCGCCCGCGTCGGCTACGTAAAGCAGGTTTCCGAGTACCCGAGCGGCGCGACCGTTCGCCGCGTCATCGAAGCCGCGCTCGACCGCACTGCTGTCCCGCCGAACGAGCACGAGCAGCGGCTCCGCGAGACACTCGGCCGCGCAGGCTTTGCTGACGACGGCGCCGCAACCAGCATCCGCATGGATGCCGAAGCTGCAAGCCTCTCCGGCGGCTGGCGCAAGCGCCTGGCTATTGCTGAGGCTATGGTGACCGACCCGGACGTGCTGCTGCTCGACGAGCCGACGAACCATCTCGACCTCGAATCCCGCAACTGGCTCGAAGATTATCTCCAGACCTACGAGAACGCCTTCGTGCTCATCTCGCACGACCGCTACTTTCTGGACATGGTCGTCAACAAGACTGTCGAGGTCTGGAACAAGCGGATGCACGTGTACCACGGCAACTACTCGAAGTACCAGGTGCTGAAGGAAGAGCGTCGCGCCCAGTTGATGGCCGCGTACAAGAACCAGCGCGAGCGCATCGAGGCCCTGGAGGCGTTCATCAACCGCTTTCGCGCGCAGGCGACCAAGGCCAAGCAGGTGCAGTCGCGCATTAAGGAGCTTGAAAAGATAGAACGCATCGAAGTGCCGGATGAAGAGGCGACCATCCACTTCCACTTCCCGCAGCCTCCGGCGAGCGGGCGCACGGTGATTGAAGTGACAAACCTGACCAAGACATATCCAATGCCCGATGGCGGCGTGAAGCGTGTGCTCGACGACGTGAGTTTT
>CAJCIM010000123.1 GCA_903970395.1 Acidobacteriaceae bacterium | reverse complement strand
CTCCCTTACTTATCTATCTCTCCACTGCACCAGCAGCAGCCGCTCGTTCTCCACCTCGCCTTCGGTCATGGAAACCTCGGCGTCGGCACGCTCCATCACACTGGCAAACTTGTCGCCCCACTCCACCATCACCAGCGCATCCGGAGCATCGGCGATCTCCCAAAGGCCAACTGTCTCCAGCTCGCTCTCGTTCTCCAGCCGGTACAGATCCAGGTGAATCAGCCGCGTCTTGCGGCCCTTGTACTCATGCACAAGAGTGAACGTAGGGCTGGCGACCTCGGCGGCGTCCGCACCCAGCGCGGCGGCCATGCCACGCACCAGCGTCGTCTTGCCCATCCCCAGCTCACCACGCAGCACCACCAGCTTCGGAGCCACCAGCAACTCGGTCATCATCTCGCCCAGCGCAACCGTGCCATTCTCACTGCGCGTCCGCAGCCGCTTCTCTCGTGTCCACTCTCTCATGCAGTCTTGATTCTAAATCTCAGACGCAGCGTATATCACTTAGCATTGCGCACTTCACTTCGCTGCCGTCCCCGCCACCCAGGTCAGCCCATCCTCGTCCATCACACGAGCACGAAACGCATCGCGCAGATGCTGCACGGTATCGGTTGCCAGCACGGTATGTTCATCCTGTACCAGCGTCGCGAAGTCCCCCGCCAGCCCATGCAGAAACACCGCCGCCTCCACCGCTCTTGCAACATCCTCCGCCTTGCCAGTGCGAGCGTACTGCGCCAGCATCGCGGCCACTATGCCCGTCAGAATATCGCCACTCCCACCCTTGGCCATCGCAGCGTTGCCGGTGGTATTGACGGCAACACTTCCATCCGGATGTGCCACCAGCGTCCGCCATCCCTTTAGCACCAGCGTCGCACCATGCTCGGTCGCAAAGCGTCGAGCCAGCCCCACGCGGTCGGCTTCAACTTCCTTCACCGTCATCCCCACCAGCCTGGCCATCTCGCCAGGATGCGGCGTCAACACCACCGTCTTCCCCTTCGCAGCCTTCGCCAGATCCCCGACACGCCCCGCAAACGCATTCAGCGCGTCCGCGTCGATCACCATCGGCAGATCCACCTCCTGAACAAACCCACGTACAAACTCCGCCGTCGAGCCCTCCTGCCCCAGCCCTGGCCCAATCCCCACCACCGAGATCCCCTTCAGCAACCGTCCCAGCATGTCCTCTTGCAACACATCCAGCGACAGCCCACCTGAGCCCTCCGTCGCCAGAGGCATCAGCATCAGTTCCGGAGCCACCGCCGCAACCGTGGTCAGCACCTCACGCGGCACCGCCGCCGTCACCAACCCCGCACCCGCACGCATCGCCGCCAGGCTCGCCATCGAAGGCGCACCCGCCTTGCCCAACGCCCCGCCCACAATCAGTACATGCCCAAAGGTGCCCTTGTTGCTCTTTGCATCACGAGCTGCCTCCGCAACCCGCTTCGCCGCGCCAGCCCAGTGCAGCCCAGTCTCGCTCATCACAGCTCCAGGCGGCGCACCGATCCCAGCCACTACCACCGGCCCAAAACTCTTCCCTGTCAGATGTCCAAACACATGCGCCAGCTTCGGCGCGACAAACGTCACTACAGCATCGGCACGAAACGCATCCTCCGCGGTCTGCGTTACAGCGTCCGCATCCCAGCCGCTTGGCAGGTCCACCGCAACCACCGGCGCACTCATCTTCGCCAACATCTCGCGCACTTTAACAGCCAGCCCACGCAAGGGAGGCTTGAACCCCGTTCCCACGACCGCATCCACTACCAGAGTGGCGCCCAGCAGCCCGGTCCGCAGCTGCGCCTCATCCCATACCTCGCGAACCTCCAGCCGTCCGTGCAGCTCGGTTGCCGATGCTTTCTCCGCCTCCACGGCATGCAGCCCCATCGCCGTAATCACCGCTGCGGCGAAGGCCTTCATTGCCTCACCCTTCAGCTCATTAGCTGCGCCCAGCAGCAGCACCCGCACGTTGCGTCCACCCTCGGCCAGATATCGAGCCGCCACCAGACCATCGCCACCGTTGTTTCCCTTGCCACACACCACCACCACCGTGCCCGAACCCGCAAACCGCCGCAAGCAGAAACGCGCCACCGCGGCCCCGGCGTTCTCCATCAACACCGAAACCGATACTCCAGCTTTTACCGACCGCCGGTCGGTAGCGCTCATCTCTCCTGCTGTAAGAATCTTCATTCACACACCTGTCAGTATTGTTTCAGATGCATAAACGCACCTGCCCAGGCGAGCGTCTCACCCTGCAACAGGCAGGGCCCCACCGTCGCCTTTTGTACTCACTTGTGGAAAGAAGTTGAAGAAAAAATCTAGCGTCCGCCGCTGGTCATTGCCTGCTCGGTCGGAGTCTTCGGCGCAAAGTAGCCGCCTTCATACATCGCGCGATAGAACTGTCCGGTAAGCTCCGCCGCCTTTGGGCCATACGTCGGGCGTCCGCCTTCGAGGAAGATCACCGTCACAATCCGGCCATTCGGCGTGTCCGCATAGCTGACAAACCATCCAAACCGTGTCCCGTTGTCCGAACACGTGCCCGTCTTGCCGAAGACCGGAAACTGTGAAAAGTTTGTCCGCAGGCTGCGTGCTGTGCCATTCGAAAAGTTCACCGCGCCCTGCATCCCAGGCAGAATCTGCGGGATCACATTCGCGATATCCAGCTGCCGCTTCACCTGCGGCACGTACTCCGCAACCTCGGTCTGGCTCGTCGGATGCTGCAGATAATACAGTGTGCCGCCGTTCGCCACAGCGCTCACCAGAGCGCCCAGCTGCAGCGGGGTCATGCTGATGCTCTCGCCAAAAGAGCACATCCGGCCCACGCCTCCAGCCTTCTGCGGCAACTCCGTGTCCGGATACACACCCAGGTGCTCACCCGGGATGTTGTACCCGGCCAGCTCGCCCAGCCCGAACTGGTTCGCGTAGTATTTCACCCGCTCAAAGCCCATCGCCCGACCCAGTACCTCGAAGTACAGGTTCACGCTCTTGGCCAGCGCATGCGTCAAATCCAGCGAGTAATGGCCGCCCAGATTCACTGGCGTATCCGCCTGCACCAGGCCTTCTTTCAGCGCCGCCAGCGCCACCGCCACCTTGATCGTCGAGCACGGCTCCGCACCTGCACCCAACGCCAGCTTCTGGTTCACCATCGCCAGAATGCGGCCATTCGACGGGTCAATCGCCAGCGCCGTGCCGTTCATGTTCCCCAACGCCGTAATCGCGGCCTGCCGTACGATCGGGTCTTCACCGGCCGTCACATCGCCGACAGCAATGTCATTCGCGAAGCTGCTAGCCGTAAACCGCTCGGAGTACCGCACAGGCCGTCGCACCAGGTGTCCATGCACGCGAACCATCGCCGTCGTAGTCGTAGTCGCATGAACCGTCGCATGAACGGAGGCATGGCGCGAGCCGGTTGCGTGAGAGATCGTCCGATGCGCAGATGTCCTATGTGGCACAGCCCGGTGCGCCACCGACGCGCCCGCAGTTCGTCCAGCAGCCGCCATCACCAGCAGCACCATCACCCACACTCCGAACTGTCTCAACCCAGGCATCATCCGTTTCTATCGACTCCCCTATTCCCTACTTGCTACTCGCTGCACTAATGCTTCTTCCGCAGAAACGCCGGAATATCCAACTCATCGCTATCGTTCGAGACAGCCTCACCGCCAGCATAACCAGCAAACGACGGCACCCGAGCATCCGGCCACAGCGTCGGTGAGTCCCCATCCTCAAACGGCGACACCACAGGCGCCGGCGCCGGCGCTGACGGCTCTGGAATATGTATCGGCTCCGCAACCCGCGAGATCACCGGCTCCGGCACAGGCACCACCACGGGAGGTGTCGTCTGTATAGCCTTCGGCTCGCGGAAGAAGTCATCATCAAACACCGAAGCGCGCACCGGGATCAGCTCCGGCTCCGGCAGCCGCTCCACCACCTCCGGCGGCCGCGTCTCATGCACCGGCGTTGACATCGGCTCCGCCATCGCAATCTCAGGCAACACAGCCGTCGTCGCACTTTGCACCGTCGGCGCGATCTCCTGCCGCGCCTGTTGCCGAGCCGCCTCGTAGTAGCTCGACGTCGGAACACTCGTCGTTACCACCGGGCTATGCTCCTGCTCCGCCGCCACCTCACTCGCAAACCGCGCAACAGGTGGGGCTGCCACTGGTGGCGCAACAATCCGAGGCTCGACCACCGGCTTCGGTGTCATGGTAAATGTCGGCTCCGCCAGCATCCGTTCGCGGCGGTCGCGCTTCTCGTCGTCGCGGAAACCAGTCGCAATCACCGTCAGCTTCAGCTCATCGCCCAGCCGCTCATCCATCACCGCGCCAAAGATGATGTTCGCATCCTCATGCGCCGCGTTCTGAATAATCGTCGAGGCCTCATTCACCTCGCTCAACTTCAAATTGCTCGAACCCGTAATGTTGATCAGGATGCCGCGTGCACCGTCGATCGCACCAGCTTCCAGCAGCGGGCTCGCCATCGCGGCCATCGCGGCCTCGCGAGCGCGATCCGGGCCGCTCTTCACCGCCGTGCCCATCACCGCATAGCCCATGCCCGCCATCGTCGTCTTCACGTCCGCAAAGTCGCGGTTGATCACGCCGGGGATCGTAATGATGTCCGAGATACCCTGCACGCCCTGCCGCAGCACATCATCGGCAATGCGAAAACTCTCAAAGAAGCCGGCATCCTTCGCCACAGCCAGCAGCTTCTCATTCGGAATCACAATCAGCGTATCGACAGCATCAAGCAGCTCCTGCATGCCGCGCTCGGCCTGCATCGTCCGCCGCTTGCCCTCAAAACCAAACGGCCGCGTGACCACAGCCACCGTCAACGCACCCATCTCACTCGCCAACGACGCGATCACCGGAGCAGCACCCGTGCCAGTGCCGCCACCCATGCCTGCCGTCACAAACACCATGTCCGCGCCTTCCAGCGCCTCAATGATCTTGTCCGAGTCCTCCAGCGCTGCGCGCCGCCCGATGTCAGGGTTCGCGCCCGCGCCAAGGCCACTGGTCAGCTTCACGCCCAACTGCAGCTTCACCGGCGCACTCGAGCTCTCCAGCGCCTGCGCGTCCGTGTTTGCTGCGATGAACTCCACGCCCACAACGCCTGCCGCGATCATGCGGTTCACCGCATTGCCGCCGCCGCCGCCCACGCCGATCACCTTGATCCGCGCGCTCCGCTGCGCCTCATCGTGATAATGGATACGCAGCGGACCGCCGCTTGCGTCACCCTGGCTATAGGGGCCTTGGCCCTCGGTTGGCGTATAGGACATGGTTCCAACTCTCCTGGCTCTGCAGCGCGTGCAATTCTTTCAACTATTCTGCGCTGCGAACTCGCAATCCACGTACACCTTTCGTCCGCCCCGCATCTACTTCGATTACACCTCGCCGCGGCTACGGCAGGTGAAACACCACGCCAGAAGCCAGCGAACGGATGCCTACCGACGATGAACCGTCCAGCGGCGAGCCGCTGCCGACACGGTTCATGTTGCCGATGCCCAGCTCCACGGCACGGAAGTCGATGAACGACGCAATCCTGATGTCCGCACCCACAAAACCCTCATACTGCACAAACTTGTCATAGTAGCGCGGCGCACCCACCAGGCCCGTCGTCGTCGCATTCGTCGGCTCCGTCACATTGCTGTGCGCATAGCCAGCCGAGATCTGCGCATACGGCTTCAGCCATGGAAACGGCGTCTTCACCGAACCACGCAGACCGCCCAGGAAGTACTGACCTCCCGCGCTTCCGTCGCCGCCCGTCGCGCTCGTGCCCGACTTGTTGTCGTGGTTCGCACCCGCGCGAACGTCCACACCAAACCGCACCGGACCAAACGACTTGAAGTCGTAGTACACACCACCCAGACCGCCCGAAGGGTCAATCACACCCGTACTCGGCGAACCAAACGTCGGCACTCCGTTCACCACGCCTGTCAGCGGGCGACCCGCGGCCCCGTTCGAGCAGTTCACCGGAGCCTCCGAAAGACACTGAATGCCGCTATAGTGTGTCACCGAATACATACCGTATACGCCGACCTGGGCGCGCGCTGCAGCACTCAAGCCAAGTCCCAGAAACACCACACTCATTACCTTGCTAAACATGCGAAAACTCATATCTCTCAGTCTACCGTCTCCAAAGCCCCGCGTCCCACCACCGCGGCCTGTCATTTTCCTCAAGAACGCTGCTTCTTTTGACCCGCCCCACCCTGTTTTGTTATCTCTCCCCGTCTAAAATGTCGGGTGCCCCATCTTCGCCGCAGCTTTATCGCGATCGCGGCTAAGGTGGGATGCAAGCTGCAAATCCTACTCCCTATTCCCCACTCCCTATTCCCTGCTTCTAAAAACTCCCAGCAAACATCGACAACAGCTTCTGCTTCAACCCTTGCTCCTCAGCGGCTTTTTTGGCCTGGGTCCGCTGCGTATACAGCAGCATCCCAATCGCCGCCGCAAACTCCGGCCTAGCCAGCTCCGCCGGCATCCGGCTCAACGGCACCGGATACCCGATCCTCGCCGGCACCCTCAGCAGACTCTCCGCGTTATCCAGCAGCCCAGCCAGATGCGCGCCGCCACCCGTAAACACCACACCCGCACCCATGGCCTCCAGCACACCGCCATGACGCAGATTCTCGCGCAGCATCGTCAACATCTCCCGGGCGCGAGGCTCCAGGATCTCCGCCAGAAACCGCTGCCGCACCAGCCGGGCCGCGCCGCCGCCCGTCGCCAGATTCCCGCCAACCTCAATCTCATTCAGCTGCGGAATCGACGTCACCACGCAACTTCCATACATCCGCTTCAGCTGCTCGGCCTCTTCGACGCTCACCTGCAGCCCAACCGCAAGGTCATTCGTAAAGTGGTCGCCGCCGATCGGCAACACCGCCGTATGCGCCACGGCACCTTCAAAAAACACCACCAGCTCAGTCGAATGCGACCCAATGTCCGCGAGGCAGACACCCAACTCGCGTTCATCGGCAGACAACACCGCCTCCGCCGCCGCCAGCCCTTCAAATACCGTATCCAGAACCTCAAGCCCTGCACGATTTGCGCACGTCACCACGTTCTGCGAAGCGCTTCCCGAGCACGTGACAAGATGCAGCCCAACCTCCAGCCGGTTGCCAACCATCCCCACCGGATCATGAATCCCACCTTGGTCATCCAGGATGAACTGCTGCGGCAACAGGTGCAGAATCTCGCGGTCCGGCGCCAGGCTAATCGACCGCGCACGGTCAATCGCAGCGCGAACGTCCTCCTTCGTAATCTCCTTCATGCGGCTGCCCATGTTGATGCCGCCCTGCGAGTTCATCCCGCGCATATGCGCGCCGCCCACACCCACCACGGCCGTCTCAATCGGAGCCTTCGCCGTCTTCTCCGCACGCAGCGCCGCCGCATCAATCGCCTCAGCCGCCGGCCCAAGGTCGCTGATCACGCCACGCCGCATCCCGCGCGAGGTCTCCACACCATGCCCGCGATACCGCAGCACGCCTTCGTTCAGCTCCGCCACCAGCACGCAGCTCTTGCTGCTGCCCGCGTCCAGCACTGTTATCAGGTTGTCGGCCTTCGCATTCATCCTGTTACCTCAACCACTTCCTTGGTCCAGCCACACACTCAAGCCCGCTACAAATCAAGTCCCCAACAAATCAGGCCCGCCACAAACTCGGGACCCCGAGGCTTAGCTTCGGGTCTCATAGCTCGCCCCTTGATAGATGGGCTTTAGCCCCGGGGTTTGCCCTCCTCGCGCCCGCCAAAACTACTGCCCTGACTTCGTCTTCCTCTGCGCCGCCAATGCCGCATAAAACTTGTCATTCGCCGTACTATGCCCCGCCTTCTTCGCCGGAGCCTTCTTCGATTTGCCAACAACCTTCTTGGCCACGGGCCTCTTCGCAACAGACTTCTTCGCCGGAACCGTCGCCGCAACTCGCATCACCTCAGGCTTCGCCGCGGCCGCCTGTGCCACCGCTCTGACATCTCGACCGGAGGAGTCGCTCTTCGCCGCCGCAGCCGAGAGACCCGCAGAGGCCTCCACGGGTGTCTGCGTTGCACCAGCAGGCTCATCGCTATCTTTGCGCATCTCCAGCACAATCTGCCCTTGGTAGCGCATGTCCGCCGCCGCCAGCTTCGGATACTGCTGCCGCCACTCCGGCAACAGCTTCTCAAACTGGTTGTAGCGGCTCAAAAACTTGTCATCGCCAAAGTGAACCAGCACCTCTGGCCCACTGTTGGTAGCAATCAGGGCCTTCAGATCGTCCGGCTCGGTGATGTCCACCTCGCTCACCGTCTTCGAGTAGTGCTGCCCACCCGCATCCAACGCCTGCATAAACTGCTGGTAGATTTGCATCCGTGCCTCGCGCGTCGACTCCGGGTCCGCCGCCACAATCCCCGTCAACACTGGGAACGAGTACTTCGCATCCGCCCGCGCATCCGTGCCCATATCCAATAGCACACCATGAGCATCCACTAGCCCAATCTGCGTTCCCTGCCGGGCAAACGCCACCGGCACGCGCTCCAATATCTGCACCCGCAGCTGGTTCGGCAGCAGACGCATCACCGTCGCCTGCTCCACCCACGGCAGGTTTTGAAGGTCCGCCTCGCGCTCATCTAGCGGCACACGGAAGATATTCCGCTCCAGGTCACCGCCAAAGACACCCAGCAGCTGCTCACGCGTCAGGTGTGTATTCCCGCTGATCGCAATATCGTCCGAACTCGCCACAAGAAACCGAGGATCATGCAGCAGGTAGTAACGCACCGCGGCAACCCCTACCAGCACCGCTCCCAGAGCCGCAACTCCTACAACACCCAACACCACACGCCCGCCCGTGCTGCGCAACAGGCTCCGCAGACTCGGCCGGTACTTCCCACGCCGGGGCAGGTAATCGTCATCATCGGTGTTGTATCCGAGGGGCGGGTCAGGCTGAGCAGCTAACCCGCGCTGTAACGCACCGGCCGGCGCCGGCACAGGTCCGCGATAGGCTGTCTCCGTCGCTGGAGCATACATCTCCTCCGGCGCTTCCAGCACCACTGCAGCAGACGTCGCGCGCTTTCCTGTCTTCATCTCCGGTGCCCGAGCAAGGCCACGGAAGAACCGCCAACCTCCACTATAAGCCGGAACCCACCCCTGAAAACCAACCATCCCACCGGGGTACCCCTTCAGGAACGAGGCGGTAACACTTCTAACCCAAATGCTGCCGCTACCGCGGCAAGCTTTTTATCGAACGTTGCAATGGAATCCACTTTGTAATGCAAGGCGGTCGCAAGATGCAGAATGTCGAGAGACCGGAGCTTATAGGGGCCCGAATATTGTTCCGCAATCATCTGGGCCGAAGCATAGGTCGTCTCGCTCATGGCAAATCTCTTATAGACCCAAGCGTTCGGTCTCCCGAATATACCTCTCGAGCCTGAGCAGCTTGAGGTCGCGGGAAGTTTCGAAACAATGAAGAAACGATCTCCACATCACTGAGATCGGAGACCGCAACCTCACCCTGATATCGGCGAAACCACGCAACGGCTGCCAACGACTCTTTCTCATTCACGTACAACTTGTAGAGAAAGCTTGTATCGAGATAGCTAACCACGCGCGTCGCGGTCCTCTCGGAGCAAGGCCGTAGTATCTACATCCAAAGGCGTATCACCCCAAATGGCTTTCATCCGGCCCATAAAGTCTGGTATCGGTCGATCCACAGGTTCTTTAGGTTGAACTTCTTGCCTCGGAGCATGTACTTCGGCAATCACGGTTTCGCCCCGGACTAATTCGATGGACTTACCTTGGCCAATTTCAGCTTCCAACGTAGCCAAATGACTTCCCAGCTCTTCCACACTGATCCGAACCACCGAATCTCGAACTGTCGTGGTAGCCGCCATGCCCAAATATTACACCTTACGCCCTACTCTTCAGCGCCTCCAGCACCATCGGCCCCGCCTGCGACACACTCCCCGCACCCAGCGTCAGCACCATGTCCCCCGGCTTCGCCATCGCTAACATCCGCGCCACGCCATCCGCCATTGACGCCGCATAGCCCACACCACCGCCCTTCTTATACCGGATCGCTCCCGCCAACGACTCCCCATTCACGCCGTCGATCGGCTCCTCGCTGGCCGCATACACATCCAGCACCTCTACGGCATCGGCATCGCCAAACGCCCCCGCAAACTCGCCCATCAGATCGCGAGTCCGCGTGAACCGATGCGGCTGAAACAACACCAGCACGCGCCCATAGCCGCACTCCCGCGCCGCCTGCAGCGTGGCCTTAATCTCCGTCGGGTGATGCCCGTAGTCGTCCACCACAGTCACGCCGCCCTGCACACCACGAACCTGGAACCGCCGGTTCACCCCACGAAACGTCGCCAGCCCCGCCGCAATCTTCTCCGGAGCAATCCCCAGCTGCACGCCGATCGCCACCGCCGCCGTCGCATTCAAAATATTGTGCTTACCCGGAAAGTGCAGCTCAAACGGCCCCAGCACCAGCCCCTTCGCATCCACCTCGAAAAACTGGGTACCCCACGTCTCGACTTTGAGACGTGGGTTTGCAGAATCCTTAGGACTCACCACCCTCACCCGAAAATCAGCCTCCGCACTCTCACCATACGTGTACACCCTGCGCCGCACCCGCGGCAGAATCGCCTTCAGCATCGGGTTATCGATACACGCCGTCACCGCGCCATAAAACGGCACCTTATCCATGAACTCCACAAAGCAGTTCTCGACATCCGCCATGTCCTTGTAGCTATCCATATGCTCGCGGTCGAGGTTCGTCACCACGGCCAGCACAGCAGGCAGCTTCAAAAAGCTGCGATCACTCTCGTCAGCCTCGGCAACTAGGTACTGCGAACTCCCCAGCCGCGCATTCGATCCCAGCGCATCCACGCGCCCGCCCACCACTACTGTCGGATCAAGCTCTCCGCCGGCCAACACGGCCGCCACCATCGTCGTCGTAGTCGTCTTCCCATGCATCCCCGCCACAGCAATCCCATACTTCAGCCGCATCAACTCAGCGAGCATCTCTGCCCGCTGAATCACCGGGATCTTCCGCGCTCGCGCCTCCAGAACCTCAGGATTTTCCTTCGCCACGGCAGAGCTCGTCACCACCACATCGCTCGCCGCCGCATTCCCCGCCGCATGGCCCACATAAATCGTTGCGCCCAGTTCCGCCAGCCGCTCCGTCGCCGCACTCCCGCGCAGATCCGACCCCGAAACCGAGTACCCCATCGTCAGCAGGATCTCCGCGATCCCACTCATACCAATCCCGCCGATCCCGATAAAGTGGACCCGCTGTGTAGGCGCAAACAAAGCATGTGCTGGCAGACTCATTCCGTCCATTCTCTCCCAAATGAACTCTTCGCGGACGCCCACATTCGCGGCGTACAATCGCCACACCCACGCACCGAGGTCGACACCATGGACAACCTCAAGCCCACACTTCCCGGCGTCCTCGTCAACGAGCTCAATACCCTAACGAGAACCATCACCGGCGCACCCACCTACGTCACGCTCTTCGTCGGTCTTACGCCGATCGGCCCGCTCGACAAGCCAACACCCGTCACCAGCTTCGTCGCCTTCCAGAAGACCTTCGGCGACCTCAACCCCGCCTACCCACTCACCTACGCCCTCTGGCTCTTCTTCAACAACGGAGGCACCGACGCACTCATTCTCTCCGTCGGCAACGCCACCAAACTGCCCCCACCCGACCCACGCATCGCTGCACTCGCCGCCGTCACCATCCCCTTCAACATCCTCGTCATCCCACCCGACACCCTCAACGGAGACCTCAGCAACGCACTCCTCAACGCCGCGCTCGAACTCTGCGTCAAGCAAAGCGCCATGCTCATCGTCGACGCACCTGCTGCGTGGTCAACGCGCGCGGTCGACGGCGATCTCACCTTTACACCCGCCGACCTCGGCTTCACACCCACCACCAGCCTTGGCAACTGCGCCCTTTACCTCCCGCGAATCGTCATCGAAGACCCCATTACCGGCACTGCCCACATCGCACTCACCGCCGCCCCTGCCATCGCCGGCCTCTGGGCCCAGTCCGACGCCAACACCGGCGTCTGGAAGGCCCCCGCGAACCTCGCGCTTAACGGCATCATCGGCCTCGTCGCCAACCTCACGGACCCACAACAAGCCATCCTCAATCCTCTCGGCATCAACGCCATCCGAACCTTCGCCGGTCGCGGCACGGTCGTCTGGGGCGCGCGCACTCTCTCCACCGACACCACCTGGCAGTACATCAACGTCCGCCGCTTCATTCTCTTCCTCGAAGCCAGCCTCCAGGCAGGCCTTCGATGGACCGTCTTCGAACCCAACAACGCGCAACTCTGGTCGCAAATC
>CAJCIM010000122.1 GCA_903970395.1 Acidobacteriaceae bacterium | reverse complement strand
TTCTTCTCCGTTCAGGGTCATTCAACCAGGAGAAAAAATGCCAGTTATTGCAGATGCGTGAGCGAGTAACTCGAACCGCAAAGCCGCGCCTTTGCGGTTCGTCGAGAAATATTTTTACCTGTTCACGTCGCTGTTGGTCGTGGTGGTCGTTATCCGCCACAAATACAAAAGGACTGCGATATTCAATACGGTCTCTATCGAACCGAGGTCGATGTGCTTCCAGGGTTCGACTGCCATGAGAAACGAGAAAGCGGAGTCGCATGCGCTTGTGGCCATGAAGCCGACGGCGACTCCGAGCGTGAGTCGTGGCCAGCCCATCTTCAGCAAAGAAGGACTGGCGAACATGATTAGAGCGAAGGTCGTCCAGGCTATCGACATGCAGCGCTGCAGACGAAGAGCGAACTCAGCCCAGGGGGCATGAACCGCATGGGGTTCATGCAGGCTGAGTATGAACACGAGGACGCCGATCCCCATCGCGGCCAGCAGCGAGCCGTAACGGAAGTAGCGTGGCAACTGGAAGTACCCCGGCAGATTTCGTAGCGTGTCCGCCAGAACCCCGGCCGTCAGAATGACGTCGACAGGCTTCGAGTACCAGTAGATGTGGAAGTAAGCCGGGTAGTGAGCCTTTGAAACGTAGAAGTAAACCGCAGAGGGAGCCTTCGAGATTAGGCCCATAAGCACCAGGGTACGCAGCGTGCCGAACGTGAAGAGAGCAAAAAGAAGAGGCCAGCGCCGCACGGTGCCGCTTCTAATGACGGCTACGCATACTGAGGCCTTGAGAATGGCGCAAATGGCCCATAAGAGGATTGTAAAAGGGGTAAGGGTCAACGCCGGCTCCCTTCATGGTCTGCCAGCGTCGACCCGTGGGATGTCACTAGTCGTTGGGGCAGGCCTGACCGGGCAGGCAGGTGGGCGTCGGATCGCAGCAAACGATGACCGGAGGGATGATGGCGCTGTGTGCCTTGCTGTAGGTGGAGGGCTTGAAGGCGACAGCTGTAGCTGCGGTGAGGCTGAGACCGAGGGCGATGGCGATGCGAATCTTCATGGGTATTCTCCGTGCGCAATTGCGCATGGAGAAGGTAAACCCAAATCTGATTATCACCAAACGTTCTCAGCATGGGGGGTTCTACAAGTTGTAACACAAGGTCGTAGTCAGACTCTGGCATAACTCTGCCCGAACTCTGGCTGACGACGAGTGACAACGGATGACAAACTCTACAAAAACAGCGAGAGGGCACAGCGCCGATGCAGGCGTGTTTTCTTGTAAATCGTTGATATATATGGAAGGAAATGGTGGACGCGGTAGGGATCGAACCTACGACCAGTCGATTAAGAGTCGAATGCTCTACCAGCTGAGCTACGCGTCCTTGCCTTGAACCTGTCTCGTGAGAGACAGCGAGCGAACATCTTAAGTTCGCATAAGGAGATGCAGGAGTTACCACCGCACGAAAGTTAGTGTACCACGGCCCGGTGCGCTTTTGGCATACCGGGTCATGAGGAAAAATTAGCCAACGAAATCTACGTGTGCTTTATGTGGGATGATGCCACGCTCGTATCCCATATCCAGAATCCTGCGGATAGCCTCACGACCGTCGTCCCCGTAGTTAAGGGTGCGCTCGTTCACGTACATACCGACAAAGCGGTTGGCGAGATTCGTATCCAGTTCGCGTGCAAACTGCATGGCATAGTCCAGAGCGGCCTCGCGATGGTCAATGGCGTGCTGGATGCTGTCGCGCAGGGCTTTGGTGGCAATGGTCTGGACTTCGGTGCCGAGAGAGCGACGAATGGCGTTGCAGCCGAGAGGCAAGGGAAGTCCAGTCTGCTCGTGCCACCAGATACCGAGGTCGATGATCTTCTTTAGCCCGTCGGTCGCGTACGTCAACTGTCCTTCGTGGATGATAAGCCCAGCATCGAACTCCCCAGCGACGACCGCAGGGATGATCTTATCGAAGGGAACTGTCACAGTCTCCACCTCAGGAGCGAAGAGCTTCAGGGTGAGGTAGGCTGTGGTGAGAGTGCCGGGGACCGCGATGCGAAGCTTCTTAACCTCATCAAGCGTGTATTGTTTTGAGGCCACGATCATTGGGCCATAACTGTCCCCCATGGACCCACCGCAGGGCATAATAGTGTAGTTCTCCTGGACGTAGGGATAGGCGTGAAAGCTGATGGCCGTGACATCGTAGAACTGGTCCGTGATGGCGCGGTGATTGAGGGTTTCGATGTCAGTGAGGGTGTGGGTGAACTTGTAACCAGGCACTCTAACCTTGTTGGTGGCAAGGCCGTAGAACATGAATGCGTCGTCAGAGTCTGGGCTGTGGGCGATTTTAATCTCGTGAACTTCAGTTGTTGCAGTAGTCATTGGTTCCTTCTTGCTATTGAACAGAGGGTGCTTGAAATGTCCGCCCTCCATTGGATGCGGCAGGCGGGGGTGAGGGTACCGTAGATGTCGGCGGCGGCGACCAAAGTTGCCGAGGCATCGGGTACTGAAGTGGCAAAATCTCTAGAGAGGATTTGCAAGGTTCCTGGGTGGTTCGGCGGGAACGGCTCGAGTCCGGTTTTTTTGGGCGCGAGAGATGTGTTTGGCAATGACAATGCTTGTGACGAGCAGCACGAGGAACGAAAGCACCGAGATGGCGACTAGGACAAGCATCTGTTCTGAGATAAGGATAGCAAAGGGTGGGTTGAGGATGGGCCCAGACGTGGAATATCGTTCAGCTCTGAAAGTGCATCTGACGGAGAATGTGGCGGGTTGTCGACCAGTATGGTTCCATGCAACGAAAGAGCCATGAAGCGTAGGCGCGAATGGGCGATACTTACACAGTGAATCTGGCTTGATTCGTAACCAAGGGCTACAACCAGAGAATGGGATGTTTGGACACTATCCTGTGATGAAAGACAGCAAGTCGACGCTCAGCACTCAGCTGCCAATGCTCGCGGAGGTGGCTCGGGCGCGCGTCTACATGTTACGACGCCGTGCGGCGACTATCGCAGTGGGTGCGCTGGCGTTGGTGATGGCCTATGGAGTTGTGTTCGGTCATAACGGTTTGACGGCATTTGCGCGGAAGCGCGAAGAGGCCAAAGACCTGGATCGTCAAACGCAGCTACTGAAGAGTGAGAACGAGCGTCTGCGTGGGCATGTAGATCGGTTACAGAATGATCCGAATGAAATTGAGCACGAGGCGCGCGCCCAGCTCCATTACACGAGGTCTGGAGAGGTGATCTACACTGTGACCGATGACCCGAGCGCAGCGACGAAGAGTGCTGATCCCCATCACAGTCAAGGCCACTAAGGCCGGTACATCCGATTGGACCACAGGCTAGGTATGAGTGTTCTGCACAGTGAGAGCCGCCTAAAGCTGATTGCGACTGCTGCCTTATGGGAAGTTAGCCAGCATAGTCTGTGACCTTTGAATGTCGAACTGGCGGTTGTCGGTGTTTGTCCACAGCGGCTGGCAGCAAGCGGAGTACGATCTCGGCTACCCATGCTACCCATGCTTCTCATGTGAAGCGATGAGATCGCATTGTTTGGCCTTGTGATTCATGGAGTATCGACGCGTCGGCTATCAAAGCGTTGGTTGGCCGGGGACGATGCGAAGCGGCGCTACAGGAACGGATCACATCGCGAAGTCGGATGATGATCAGGATCCGGCACAGCTGCCGCAGTCGTGGGCGCAGAACGCTATGCGGCAGGGCGACGTGGCGGAGGTGAAGGAGCATACCACTTTGACACTATGGATCCGGAGAGCCGCGGTGCCATGTCAACATTGTTGGCTGGAATGAGATTCGCTACTTTTCCTTCTGCCTGGGACGATTACCATAGCAGATGGAGGAAGTTTGCTCGTCGCGTCCACCGTATCCGTTTCTGCACAAGCGCTGATCGCCATAGTAGGCGTACAAGCGCTGACTGCCATGGCCGTTACATCTCTGCATCGTTTCGACTTCTGGTTGAGGCAAGCGTTGCCTTATGTGATCAGCGTGGCGGTGGGTGTGCTGTTGACGACGGGAGCGGCCCATCTGTTGCCAGAGGCCGTAGGGATGCTGGGAAACAGGCCTTTAGTCTGGGTTGCGTTGGTGCTAACGATGCTATCGCTGTACGTCTTCGAGAGGACATTTCATGTGCTCTCCGGCGTGAGCGCGGAGCCTGCGCCCGAGGTAGAGTGCAAGGAGAACCATGCGCACGGCGACCACCACAACCATCACCGCGCCTCCCGGCCAGCTACGTTGCTGCTGGGTTGTGTGACGCATAGCCTCGTCGATGGGACCAGCATCGCAGCGGCGTTTGCGATCAACACGCGTGTCGGGTGGGTGACTGCGCTAGCGGTCGGGTTGCACGAGATACCACATCGCATGGGTGACTTTGCATTGCTTGTACACATGGGCGTACAGCGTGGCCGCGCTGCGATGCTGGCGATTACTGCAGGCGGAGCGAGCTTTTTGGGCTGGTCGATAGTATTGGCGTTGGGAACTCATGGCACGGCAAGTGTGGCCTGGCTATTGCCGGTGAGTGCTGGAAGCTTCTTATATATCTCTCTGGTAGATCTGTTGCCGGAGTTACAGGCAGAGCAGCGGCCGAAGGCTGTCCTTGGACAGATCGTCTGCCTTGGAGTAGGCGTTGCATTGGCATTGGGGTTGACCCAGATGCGAGGAGCGTAGGAACGGATGAGGATAGGGATTGACCTGGGTGGTACGAAGATTGAGGCAATCGCGCTGGACGCTGCTGGTACAGAGCTTCGTCGTGTGCGAGTGGCTACTCCTCGTGGCGACTATGACGGCACAGTTGGAGCGATTCGGGATCTGGTTCTGGAGATGGAGTCGGTGTTGGGCGAAACGGGCAGTGTTGGCGTGGGAATTCCTGGCACAGTCGTCGCAGCAACGGGCCTGGTGAAGAATGCGAACTCGACGTGGCTGAATGGAAGACCTTTGCAGAAGGATCTGTGTAAAGCTCTGAGCCGTGAGGTGCGTTGCGCGAACGATGCCAACTGCTTTGCAGTAAGTGAGGCCATCGATGGAGCGGGGCGGGGAAGTCGCGTCGTCTTTGGTGTGATTCTTGGAACCGGCTGTGGTGGTGGCATTGCTATCGATGGCAGCGTTCATGCAGGAGCGAATGGCGTTGCTGGTGAGTGGGGCCATACACCGCTGCCGTGGGCGAAGGGTGATGAGTTGCCAGGGCCGGCTTGTTACTGCGGTAAGAGCGGCTGCCTGGAGGGCTGGATTTCAGGTACTGGCTTTGAGTGGGACTTTGCACGTGTGACGAGCCGTGATCTGCGCGGTGCGGAGATCGTGAAGGCGGCGGAGAGCGGCGATGATGATGCTGAGGCCGCGGTGCAACGGCTTACTTCGCGGATTGCTCGCGGACTTGCAGTGGTCGTAAATGTGCTCGATCCGGATGTGATCGTGCTTGGCGGCGGCCTGTCAAACCTTGATCGGCTGTACGACGGTGAACTGTCTCGGCAGCTGAGTGATTACTCTTTCGGCGGCGGCATTACAACTCCGATCCGGCGCAATGTGCATGGTGATTCCAGCGGTGTGCGCGGTGCGGCGTGGCTTTGGCCGGAGCGAGCGACGGGTACAACCGTTTGAGCATCGAATGTAGCATGACGAAGACCAGAGAAACCAAGGCGACTGAAGTCTCGGTTAAACGCGAGCTATTGAAGATGCTCGATGGCGGACATGCCCATGCAACGTTTGAGCAGGCGGTCGATTGTCTCCCGCCAGAGCTGCGTGGAGTTGTACCGAAGGGACTTCCGTATTCGGCATGGCAGATTCTGGAGCACATTCGGATTGCACAGCGGGACATCCTCGAGTTCAGCGATAACGCGGGCGGTACTTATAAGCCGATGAAGTGGCCGGACTCGTACTGGCCGGAGCAAGCTGAACCGCCGAGCCAGAGCGCGTGGGAGGATTCAATCCACGCGGTGCTGGAGGACCGCAGGCGCTTCGAGGCGCTGATCGAAGCGTCCAGCGATGCGATGCTGGTGATGCCGTTCGCGTGGGGCGATGGGCAGACGCTCTTTCGCGAGGCGATGCTGATTGTCGACCATACCGGGTATCATGTCGGCGAACTGATCGTGCTGCGGCGGCTGCTCGGAGCGTGGAAGTAGTCAATCAGCTAGAGACCAAGTGCCGCAGGCCACTCCGATGCATGTTGAACGACTGCGTCTGGAGAAGCAGCCGCGAGCGAATGCGGCGCCAGACCGTAGGCGCAGCCGAGCGAGTAGGTTCCGGCGCGTTTCGCGGTAAGCACATCAACATCGGAGTCGCCGATCATCACGGTGTTTGCCGGTTCAATATCGCGATCAAACGAGTTTCTGGCCTCTGCTATGAGAGTCCGCAGACCTTCTGGATCGGGTTTCTTCGTGGAGAAGGAGTTTCCGCCGTAGTTCTGGAAGAAGAAGGGCGCAAGTCCCAGCGCTATGCAGATTTCACGCGAAGGAATAACCGGTTTGTTCGTCAGCACGGCCATCGGCAGCTGCGAATGGCGCGTGTGAATCGCCGAAATCGAGTCCAGAACACCTTCGTAGCAGCGCGTGTTGTCTAGCTTGTGCGCTCGATAGTGCTCAATGAAGCTCTGATACGTGTGCTCAAAGAGATCGTTGCTCTGTGTGAGCGAATCGAGATCGCCGGGGTCGCCGAGAGCGCGACGAACCAGCATGGCAGCTCCGTCGCCGATATAGCTTGCGATCAGATCGTTCGGGAGAACGGGTTTGCCGACCTGCACCAGAGCGGCATTGACAGAGTTGCAGAGGTCGAGAGACGAGTCGATGAGCGTTCCATCGAGATCAAAGACGAGAAGGCGGGGCACAACCATAATTCTGAGAATACATGGCAGGCCCCGCCTTCTCGTGTTAGCCGGCGATCTCGACGTCGCCAGAGCCGGTGTGGACCTGTAGCGGTGGCCCACCGCCGTTGATGGGAGCAGTCATGTGATGGCGGGAGTGCTCATCCTGCTGGGGTGCGTTGGGGTAGTGGACGCGGATGTCGCCGGAGCCGGTGGACGCTTCGAGGTTGAAGTGGGCATCGGAGCCGAGGTGGAGGCGGACGTTGCCGGAGCCGCTCTCAAGCAGGGCATTTCCTGTGAGGTGGCCGTCAGCATCGATGTCACCGGAGCCGGAGCGTGCTGTGAGGGTGCCGTTGAAGCCGTGAATGCGGACATTGCCGGAGCCGGTGCGGGCCTTGACATCGCCTCCAGTGCGCTGGTCGACGGTGATGTCACCGGAACCGGACTGCAGATCGGCTGGGCCGGAGATGCCGCGGGCGCGTATGTTTCCGGAGCCGCTGCTAGCGGTGAGGAAGCGACCGACATCTTCGGTGGTTACGTCGCCGGAGCCACTGTGGAGGTTGAGGGCTACGCCTGCGGGTGTCGTGATGTCGTAATCGATGGAGATGTGGTTGTACTCGTCGTGATGGCCGCTAGTGAAGCCGATATGGACGGCGTTGCCGTCCTGCGCGATGGGAGGGTTCTCCTCGATCTGATGGATCTGGGAGTTGTTGTCGCCACTCATGCCGAATACGTTCCAGCTGGGTTTGATGTGGCCGACGATGTGGATCTGGTTGCCGTTGCCGGCGTGGATAGTGATGTTGCCTGAGCCGTTGTTGACGTACAGATCCGGTGAGGACGAGACGTTTAAGGTGCGATCGAAGTGACCGTCGGCGAATGCTGTGGTGGACAGCGCAAGCAGGGCGGTTGCGGTGAGTAGATGGAGCTTCATGGGCGTCTTCCTTCAAAAATAGGGTGAACGATGTTGCGATTACGATGTCTGCTGCAGAATTACTTTGTCTCCGCTGCGGAGGCCGGACAAAACTTCGATTTTGCTGCCGTTGGATAGGCCAATTTTGATGGGTACAACCCGATGACCGTCCTTGCCGTGGGCGTCGGGTACCCAGACACTGGCGTTGCGATCCTTATCGTAGATCACGGCCTGCTCGGGGACGGTGAGGACGTGCTTGTGTTCCTCAAGGACGATCTCCGCGTTGGCGGTCATGAGTGCCTTGAGCTCTCCGCCGGGATTGTCGATGGAGATCTGCACCTCGAAGGTGGTGACGTTGTCCTTCTCTACGCCGAGCGGAGCGATCTTGGTGACCTTGCCGGCGAAGGTGCGGCCGGGGAAGCTCTGGACTTTGATGCGCGCCGGCTGACCAAGGTAGACTTTGCTGATGTCAGACTCATCCACTTTGCCTTTGACGTAGACCTCGTGTGTGTCTCCGAGCGTCATGACCAGCGTGGCCGTTGAGCCAAGGACGAGGATGGAACTGACTGCGTCGCCGACCTGCACATCGCGGGAGAGAACGACGCCGTCGATGGGTGAGATGACGGTGGTGTATCCGAGCTGCTCCTCAAGTTGCTTGAGCGAGGCCTGCGCCTGCTGCACTTGGGCGTTGGACTGCTTCAGCTTGGCCTGATCGACGATGATCTGGGCTACGGCCCGGTCGCGCATGTTGGCCGCGGAGCGATACTTTTGTTCGGCGTCGTCGAGCGCCTGCCTTGAGACTACTCCGTCCTTCTGCATTTCGAGAGCGCGGTCGTAGGAGTGCTGGATCATAGGCAGGTCCGGGGCTTCCGCTGCGACTTTGTCGAACTGGACGGCGGCAGCGGCGGAGGTTGCGTTGGCCTCGGCAGCGGCAAGCTGGGCCTTCTGCGCGGCGACCTGGTCGAGGATCTCCTGCTGGTCGAGCTGCGCGAGGACCTCGCCCTTGTGGACGGTGCGGTTGATGTCCGTGTCGAGCTGGGTGACGATGCCGGAGGCCTTGGACTTGACCTCAACCTGGGTGATGGGCCAGACCTTACCGGTGGCAACTACGGAGCGGGCGATGTCGCCAGTCTCTGCCGTTGCTACCTGCGAGGGGTCCAGTGGAGCGGTCGCGGTGAGGGTCTTGGCAGCGAGAACGCCTCCGCCTACGAGCACAGCTGCGACAATGCCGAGGATGATCCAGAGCCGCTTGCGGGATTTTATACGCGGTTTCAACTCGATGCCTCCGAAGGCGGATTGGGAGTGTTGCTTCGAGAGGCAGATACGCAGCGACGGAGCTGGTAGTTCCCAGCGTGTTTTTGCGGCTGGCGGACGCCTCCAGCTTTTTCGGGCTAAGATCCGCAGCGCAAACGGGTTAGCTGTGGATCTCTTGGTGGAGGCGAAGGTTCGGTGGATGACTCAAAGAGCTTGGGTGAATCCCGGCCTGGGTCGGAGGGATTGTGGAAAAGCAAAGGCCCGGCGTGGTGCCGGGCCCTTGGTGGTTCCAGTCCTTTATTACCTGGATGCTTTCTCGCTTTGATTGCAGAAGGCGTGTCAAGCAATCCTGCGGTTAGAGTTTGGTTGGGGTTGCCGCTCCATAGGCGATGCCGTTGAAGAGGAACTTGAAGGTCCCGTGGGGTTGGCCGCGGAAGGCGATCTCCGGGCCGAAGAGGAACACCTTGCCTTTGCCGACGTTGGCTGAAACGACTGCGGTGGTGCCGTTGAGGTACTGCTGTCCCCAGGCCCAACCGCTGTCGAGCACCTTGTCACCTTGATACCAGGAGACTGCCGAGACACCACCGAGAGTGGCGGTGGGCAGCAGTCGGAAGGCAGGGCTGCGGTCAAAGAATACGTCGAGGTCTGAGGGCAGGCCGTAGGCGAGCGGGTTGGTGTTGTCGACCTGCGCGCGGAGCAGCGAGCCGGGGATGTAGAACTTCTCGCCGGGCAACGGGTGAGGAGTGCCGGTGGCTGTCATTTCGGTGAGTCCGTCGACGATGGGGATCGAGAGAGCTGCACCGAGCGAGGTGGAGCTGCCGATGGTCAGAATTGCGCCGCCGGATTCGGCGAACTCCCTGAGTGCGGGGACGGACTTGTCTTTGGTGTAGCTGCCTAGCCAGGGGCGGAACTCCGCAGGAATGGTTTCGGGCTTGGGAGCGCCGCCGAAGCCGCCACCACCACCGCGCCCGCCTTCGGTGGCGGCGAGACGAAGGACGCCATCGGTGAAGATGAGGACGTCGTACTTGTCGTGGAGATGGCCTGCGTCGATAGTCTGAGGGTAGACGAGTTCGTAGGGGAATTCGAAGTTTTCGAGGACAAAGCGCGTCCAGCCGGTGGGCATATTGCCACCGTAGACGTCGGCGAGGCCGATGCGGACGGTCTTCTGCCTGAGGGCTTCGCCATGGGGAGCCTTGGCTACGCCGATGGCGGAGATGCCAAGGTCGTGGACGGCGGTTTCGAGGATGGGCTTAGCTTTCGAGCTGGCGGGGATCCAGAGAGCTCCGGCGGGAAGGGTCTTGCTGTCAACGGTCTGGGAGTCTTTCATCCAGTAGACGTCGCAGTCGGCCTTGAGCAGGCGGTTGGTGAGGGTGAAGGCGTCGTTGTACTCGTGGCTGACGAGGTAGCCGGCGGGTTTTGCTGAGCCGGTGATGGTGCCGGGGACGGGAACGGCGAGGTCGGTGGAGACTTCGATGAAGGGGCCGTCGAAGGCTTCGTACTCGCGGTCAAACTTGATGCCCATCTGGTAGGAGAGGTTATAGCCGGTGACGTCGTAGGGCGGGATGGGCGGGCCGCCGGGATACTTGAAGTCGTCGGGGTGATCCTGCGGCTCGAACATATCGAGGATCTGCGGGCGGAAGGCCTGGTCGGCTTTGACGACGTAGGAGTTCTTCGGATAGGACTTACCGTTGACGGAGAAGTCGGCAGTGGCCTGGAGGATGGTTACGCCGTTCTTCATCAGGGTGTTGACGAAGCGGGTGGCAGTGGGGAAGTCAGGCTGGTCGGAGGGCAGTATGTAGCCGCGCGGGTCGCGGTGCGCGGGGTCGTGCAGGACCTTGTTGTAGAGATCGGCAGGAACGCCGCCGCGAACGCCTGGAACCTGGCCCTCAACGGTGGGAGCAGGAGCAGCACCGGCGGCGCCACTAGCACCTCGGCTGCGGCCTGCTCCGCCTGCGCGAACGGCTGGCGCGTCCGCTGCGGGGGCAGCAGCGGCTTCTTCCAGTGCGGTGATGCGCTTGGGTGTGACCGTCCAGGAGTCCTCTTCGCCGCGGAGGATGGAGTTCTTGCCCATGTGGTAGGTGTCGTAGAGCATCTTCTCGCGGTTGCGCGAGGCGTAGTCGAGGATGGCGCGGTTGGCGGTCTGCTCGTACTCAATGGATTGGCTGAAGTGCCAGAGCTGAGGAGCGATGGGGAAGGGCAGATCGTTGTGGGGAAGCTGTTCAGCCGGGATCAGCGGCAGCGGCTCCGGCGTGGGATTGCCGATAATCTCGGTGAGGATGCCGGTGGTGTTGTGGAAATAGGTGCTGGTGCGGAGACCGCCGTTGTACCAGGTGGAGTAGGTCGCTCCAGAGCGCATGGTGGAGCCGGGCTTGTTCTCTTCGATGAACCGCTGATGGATGGCCATGCCGACGTTTTCGATGTCGATCGTCATGAGCGGGTCGTAGTGGTAGTTGAAGGGATCGCGGAAGGGTGGGACGAAGATGACGGTGCCCGGAGGCCCGGTTTGGTGATGGTTGTAGACTATCTCAGGGTTCCAGGTGCGGAATAGCACGCGGTCCATGTTGGTGGTCTCGATGAGGTTCGACATGAAGAAGTCGCGATTGTCATCGTGACCAGCGTAGTGGTTCCACAGACGTGGGACGCCGCCGGGCTTGCGCTTGGCAGGGTCCGGTTCGCGGTTGTACCAGTCGGATACAAGGTCCATGCCGTCGGGATTACAGAAGACGGCGAGCAGGATGTCGTCGTCGAGAAAACGCAGGGTCTCGGGGTCGGTCTTCGAGTTCATCTCGTAGACGAGCTCGATGAGCTGCTGCGCGCCGACGACTTCGGTGGCGTGCAGGCCGCCATCGATCCAGACGATCGACTTGCCTTCATGCGCGAGCACGTGGGCCTGCTCGTCGGTGAGGGGCTTGTGCGCGGGGGTAAGATCGCGAGCGGTGGCGAGTTGGTGGGCGATGTTGCGGTAGTGGTCGAGGTGCTTGAGGTTTTCCGGCGAGGAGATGATCGCCATCCACTGGGTGCGGCCTTCGGAGCTCTTGCCCATGTCGACGAGCTTCATGCGGTCGGACTCGGAGGCGAGCTTCTTCCAGTAGGCTTCGGCTTTGACGTAGTTGACGAGCTGGTAGTCGTCGCCGATGTTGAAGCCGAACTCCTGCTTGGGGGTGGTGATCTCCGGCCGCTGGGCACATAGCGACTGGATACCGGAGGAGATGCAGAGAACGGCTGCGGTGACGAGCACTTTCTCGATCCTGCGCATAAACATGGAAGGCTTGGTCCTCGGATGACTTGGATTTTGGAGTGACCAGACCAGAGTAAATCAAGTGCGGCGTGTATTAACGAAGGATTGATGGCAGCGGTTGAGGCCGCGTGCTCCTAAGATTGTGGCAGCAAGATGGAACGCTGCCGGAGTTCAAGGAGAGTGCGATGCCCGAAGGAATTATGGGTCGAGTGAGCCGTTACTCCGTTGCGGAGACGGTGGCGCGGCTGGAGGCGCTGCTGAAAGAGAAGGGAGTGAAGCTGTTTTGCATGGTGGACCACTCAGGCGAGGCGGCCGCGGTGGGGCTGAAGATGCCGGAGACGAAGGTGCTGATCTTTGGGAACCCAAAGGCTGGGACGCCTGTGATGCTGGCTGCTCCGAGCGCGGCGCTAGATCTGCCACTGAAGGTGCTGGTGGCTGAGAGTGAGAGCGGCGTGGTGATGGTGCAATGGAATGACGCTGCCTGGCTGCGGCAGCGTCATGGGTTTCCAGAGGAGTTGTTGGCCAACCTGGGTGCGGCTGCGGTGCTGGCGGAGAAGTCCAGTAGTTAGGCCTTGATTCAGTCTGCCAGCAGGTCAATCAGGTCCACTCGGGGAACTGGCTTCGATTTTGGTCGAGGGCAGCGATATTCTGCATGTCTTTGGCGTCCAGCTTGAAATCGAAGATGGCTAAGTTTTCGCGGCGATGGCCGGGGTTCGAGGAGCGAGGGATCACGATGACTCCGCGCTGGTGGTGCCAACGCAGAACGACCTGGGCAACGGTCTTGCCATGCTTTGTGGCGACCTGCTGCAATACCGGGTTTGTGAAGAGTCCGTTGCGGCCTTCTGCGAAGGGAGCCCATGCTTCCCACTGCATGTCAGAGCGATGCCGTGAAGTCAGTTCACCCGTGTCCTGAAGGAATGGGTGCATCTCCACCTGGTTGATTGCGGGCTTCGTTTCTGCTGCTGCAATTGTGGCGAGCTGGGACGGGTCGAAGTTACTGACGCCAATGGCTTTGATCCTTCCGGCGGCGTTGAGCTCTTCCATGGCTCGCCAAGAGCCCTGAACGTCCCCGCGCGGCCGGTGAATGAGATAGAGATCGAGATACTCGAGTTGGAGCTTGTCGAGCGTCGTCTGAAACGCCCGCTTTGCGGGTTCGTAGCCGGAGTCTTCCACCCAGATCTTTGAGGTCACGAAGAGGGATTTGCGGTCGATTCCGCTCTTTTTGATGCCAGCGCCGACGGCCTCTTCATTTGCATACACCTTGGCGGTGTCGATCAGTCGATAACCAGCTGCGATGGCGTCTGAGACACTTTCGGCGCATAGGTCGCCTCGGAGTGAGTAGGTGCCAAAGCCGAGGGTCGGCATCATCACACCATTTCTGAGCCGCACCTGCGGAATGGAGGCCGGTTTCTTAGCGAAGGCCCGACCAGCATGGCCGAACGCGACTGCGGCGGCGGTAAGGGCACCGCTTTTCAGTAGAGTACGGCGGCTGATCGAGCCTGATTTTACGTCGTTGTGCATCTTGACCATAGTGTGGATTCCACTTCCCGACTGAACAGCAATGGCTAACGGTTTGATTAGACGCGGCCGGAGAACTCACCGGTTTCGGTGGTGATCTTGATCTTCTCGCCTTCCTTGATGAAGAGCGGAACGCGGACGACGCGGCCGGTCTCTAGGGTGGCGTCTTTGGTGACGGAGCCAGAAGACGAATCGCCCTTTACGGCGGGCTCTGTGTACTGGACGTCGAGCTCGACGAACTGCGGAAGCTGCAGACCGATGGGGTTGCCGTTGTACTTTCGAATCTGAAGCATAGTGCCTTCGATGAGCCAATCGAGGGCGTCTCCGAGCATGCCCTCGGTGAGAGTGTGGGTCTCGAAGGACTCCTGATCGAGGAAGTGTGAGCCGTCGGCGTCTGAGTAGAGATAGGATGCAGGGACGAAGACGACGTCAGGTTCGGGGAACCTGTCCTGCGCCTTGAAGGTCTTGTCGAAGACGGCGTTGGTGAGGAGATTGCGCATCTTGAGGCGCACGAGCGTTTGACCGCCGCGGGCGGTGGGGGTACTGATGTCGGAGTCGAGACAGACGTAGGGTGCGTTTTCGAACTCGAAGAGCATCTTGCGCTTAACGTTGATTGCTTCCAGCAGTGTAGCCATAGAGAAGAGTGTAGAGGATAGATGGTAAGCGTAGAAGGGGTGCAGCGTGCTAGCGGTTGTGGTGGCCCAGAAATGCAGGTCTCTCCGCTCTCCACCCCCTTCGGCTGCGCTCAGGGTCCGGTCGAGATGACACGCCTGTTGTGCGGTGTGCTATTTGTGGCTGGAGACGATGTTGAAGGAGCGCAGGGCCGCTATGTGGCTGAGGATGCGGTCGGCCATGTGGCGCTTAGTGGAGGAGGGAAGGACGGTCTCTGAGGCGTGGGTGATGAGGATGCCTGCGTTGCGATCCACTTCAAAGCCGCTGTCGGGTGAGGAGACGTCGTTGGCGATGATGGCGTCGAGGTTCTTGGCGATGAGCTTGCGGCGGCCTTCGGCGCGGAGCGACGCGGGATTGGACTCGGTTTCGGCGGCGAAGCCGATGACGAGCGTGCCGGGGCGGCGTGCAGCGACAATCTGCTTGAGGATATCGTCGTTCTGGGTGAGTTCGAGGACGAAGGTTTCTGCGCCGGTCTCGTTTTTTTTGTGCTTCTGCTCGGCGGGGGCGACGGCTCGGTAGTCGGAGACGGCCGCTGCCATGATGACGGTGGTGACGCGGTGCAGGGCGTCGAGCGCGGCGGATTGCATCTCGGCGGCGGTGGTGACGGAGACGACCTCGCACTTGAGGTGTGATGGTGCGGTGGCGGCGGTGACGAGGATGACTTCGGCTCCTCGGCTGATGGCGGCTTCGGCCAGGGCAAATCCCATGCGGCCGCTGGAGCGGTTGCCGAGGAAGCGGACGGGATCGATGGGTTCGCGCGTACCGCCGGCGGTGATGAGTAGGGTTTCGCCGTTGAGATCCTGGTGGGGGCGGCGCTTGGGCTCGGTGGCGAGGATGAGAGCGCGGGTGACGGTGTCGGCGATCTGGACGGGTTCGGCGAGGCGGCCTTCGCCGACCATGCCGCAGGCGAGAGAGCCGGTGCCGGGTTCGATGATGTGTGCGCCGCGATCGCGCAGGGTAGTGAGGTTCTGTTGTGTGGCGGGATGTCGCAACATGTTGACGTTCATGGCGGGAGCGATGAAGAGCGGTGCGGTGGTGGCGAGGGCGAGTGTGGTGAGCAAGTCGTCAGCGAGTCCGTGAGCGAGCTTGGCGATAGCGTCGGCGGTTGCTGGTGCGATGATGAAGGCGTCGACCTGCGTCGCGATGGAGATGTGCTCGATATCGAACGGAGCGGGATCATGGGTGACGGTCTCGGGGACGGTGGGTTGCCAGAGCGAAGCCAGGACTTGGTGGCCGCTGAGAGAGGCGAAGGTCAGCGGTGTGACGAAGCGCTGCGCTGCAGCGGTCATGGCAACCTGCACGTCGCAGCCGCGACGCTGGAGTTCGCGAGTGAGCTCTGCTGCCTTGTATGCGGCGATTCCGCCGGTGACTCCGAGGAGGATCTTCATGGGTGGGCCTCTGCTGGTACGGGGATGACGGCGTTGTCGATGAGGCGGGTTGAGCCGACGTAAGCGGCGACGGCGATCAGGGTGCCAGTGCCTGCTATTTCGACGGGCTGGAGGGTGTTGGGGTCAACGAGGTCGGCGTAGTCGAGTCGCAGGCCTTCCGCTTGCTTGAGATGCTGCTGGAGTGCTTCGCGGAGGAGAGGCGCGGAGTGGTTGCCGTTGGCGACGGCTCGGGCGACGCACTGTAGGGCACGAGGGAGTGCCAGGGCCTGTTCGCGCTCGGAGGCCGAGAGATAGCGGTTGCGGGAGCTGAGCGCTAGGCCATCGGCGTCGCGGGCAGTGGGGCCGACGATGAGGTCGATGTCGATGTTGAGGTCCCGGACCATGGCGTGGAGGACGGCGACCTGCGCCGCGTCCTTCTGACCAAAGTACGCGCGGTGAGGTTGCAGGATGTTAAATAGCTTCGTAACAACGGTGGCAACGCCGCGAAAGTGGCCTGGGCGGGAGGCGCCGTCGAGGCGTGAGCCGATGTTGGGGACGTTGACGTAGGTCTCTGCGCCGTTAGGGTACATATCTTCCGGTGATGGGGCGAAAAGGACGTCGACGCCTTCGCGTTCGAGGAGGGCGCAGTCGGCTTCGAAGGTGCGCGGGTATGTGGAAAGGTCTTCGTTGGGGCCGAACTGCAGTGGGTTGACAAAGATGGTGGCGGCGACGACGTCATTACCGGCGCGGGCGGCGCGGATGAGAGAGATATGGCCTTCGTGCAGAGCGCCCATGGTGGGTACGATGCCGAGCGTTGCGCGCGGTGTGTTGACGGCGATGGAGCGACGCCAGTGGCGCGTGTCGGCAATGGTGGTGAGAATCTGCATCTCTTGAGGTTGTTCCTTTGTGGTTTGTGCAAGCGTTGGCAAACTGCAGGTCTCTCCGCTCTTTCTCCGCTGCGCCACGCCTCCGGTCGAGATGACAGGGTATCGGGAAACGGGGCTAGCGGGTTGCCGCGAGGGCCTCGGTGTCGAGTTCGAGGCGGGGTGCGTGGTAGCTTTCTGCGTCGGCGGGGAAGGTGCGGGCGTGGACGGCGTCGCGGTAGTTTGCGAGGGCTTCGCGGATGAGAGTGCCAGCGTCTGCGAAGGGGCGAACGAACTTCGCCGGTGAGGTAAAGGTGAGCTGCAGGAGATCGTGGACGACGAGGATCTGACCGTCGGTGTCGGGGCCTGCTCCAATTCCGATGGTGGGGATAGTGACGAGCGAGGTGATGTGCGTGGCGAGTTCGCGAGGGATGCCTTCGAGGACGATGGCAATGGCTCCGGCGGCCTCAAGGGCGAGGGCGTCGTCGGCTAGCTGGAGCGCGGCGGCGCGGGTGCGGCCCTGGACCCGGTAGCCTCCCATGGCGTGCAGCGATTGCGGGGTGAGGCCGATGTGGGCCACAACAGGAATCTGCGCGTCGGTGAGGGCACGGATGTTCGCGGTCTGGGCAGCGCCGCCTTCGAGCTTGATGGCCTCAGCGCCGGACTCTTTGACGATGCGGATGGCGTTGCGGAGAGTGTTCTCGACGGAGACGTGGTAGCTGCCGAAGGGCATGTCGACGACGAGGAGCGCGCGTCTGGTGCCGCGCCGGACGGCTTTGGCGTGATGGATCATCTCGTCGACAGTGACTGAGAGGGTGTCGGAGTGGCCAAGTACGGCCATGGCGAGGGAGTCTCCGACGAGAAGCAGGTCGATGCCAGCGTCGTCAGCTAGGCGAGCGGTGGGGTAGTCATAGGCTGTGAGAGCGGTGAAGGCGTTGCCAGCGCGCTTGTGGGCCAACAAAGTGTGAGGCGTGACCTTGTCAGCGCCTGCAAGGGGCGGGGTGAGGCTCATCTTTATCTTCTCCAGTGCCACTTCGCGTGGGGTAACGACACTTCGCTTGTTGCGATGTGCAGCTCGCTTGAGGCGAATGCAGCCCGAACAGGGTCAGTATAACGCCGGAGGTTGTGGCTGGGCCAACTGCAGGTCTCTCCGAAGCAGGATGATGATGCTGTCCTGCTTCGGTCGAGATGACAAGGTATGGGTGGTTCAAGAAGCAGATTTTTTCGCTGCGCTGAGGAATGACCAGGGGGGAAGGTTAGGCCTGGGCTCAGGCGTACTTGCGGAGGATGCCGAGGACTTTGCCCTGGATTGCGACGCTGGCGGCGGGGGCGTAGATGGGGTTCATCTCAGAGTTGGAAGGTTGGAGGCGGATCTGGTTGCCTTCGCGGTAGAAGCGCTTGAGGGTGGCGTCGGCACCGTCGATGAGGGCAACAACGATCTCGCCTTCGCGTGCGGTGCGGGTCTTTTCGACGAGGACGTAGTCGCCGGACATAATGTGCTCGTCGCGCATGGAGTCTCCGCGGACTTCGAGGGCGAAGCACTCGCGGTTGCCGAGGATCTCGCCGAGAGAGATGGACTCGGCCTGTTCGACGGCCTCGACTGGTTTGCCGGCGGCGATACGGCCGAGCAGTGGGAGGCGGTCCAGGGCGGCGCGGGGTTTGCGCTGCGGGATGACGTCGATGGAGCGGCTGCGGTTGTGGGCGCGCTGCAGAAGGCCTTTGGTCTGGAGATTGGTGACGTGTTTGTGGACGGTGGCAAGGGAACTAAGGCTAAGGCCGGCGGCGATCTCCTCGTAGGAGGGAGAGTAGCCGTTGCGTGAGGTGAAGCTGGAGAGAAAGTCGAGAACCTCTTTTTGCCGCCGCGTAATAGCCATGGCTGCTATTTTAGCGAATAAAAAGCGAATTGCAAAGTAAATCGACTCAAATAAGGTATGCGTATCGCCGATAGAGGGTTGACGGAACAGGCGGGAGATTCCCAATTCGACACACGTTCTCGGATGAACGGGCCAGATGACGCGGCTTAAGTCTGCGATTGCGCGTCGTATGGAGTTACGAGGCGGTACGGTCGACTGGAACAAAGATTCCAATAGTGTCAATGGCAGATTTGAGGAGTTTTGATGCGTGTTCTTGTGGTTGAAGACGATGCCGCGCTGGCGCTGTTTCTGCAGAAGGGGCTGAAGTTGGAGGGTCATGATGTGGAGTGCGCGGGAGATGGTGATGTGGCGTTGGCGAGGCTAAGCGAGAGCTGCGTGGACCTGATGGTACTCGACCTTAGCCTTCCGCGGCGGGACGGGATCGAGGTGCTGAAGACGATGCGGGAGCGCTGCCCAGACACGGTCGTCCTGGTGCTGACAGGCAGGAGCGAGCTGGAGCAGCGGGTGTACTGTCTCAATGCGGGAGCGGATGACTTTCTACAGAAACCGTTCAGCTTTCATGAACTGGCGGCGCGGTGTCGTGCGCTATTACGGCGCAAGGGGCGGCCGGTGGGTTCGGTGCTGGCGTATGGAGCGGTGTCGGTGAACTTGCTGGAACGGACAGCCCGCTATGAAGAGACACCGGTGGATCTGACGGGCAAAGAGTTTGCTGTCCTGGAGGTGCTGCTGCGGCGGCAGGGTGAGTGCGTCTCACGCGCGGAGTTGCTGGCGGAGGTTTGGCCGGGCACGCAGCTGTCGAGCGTGAATGTGGTGGACGTCTATGTGACATATCTGCGACGGAAGTTTGCTGACGCTCAACGAGAGAAGAGTGAAGTGGTGGCAGTGGCACAGGTGATTGAGACGGTGCGTGGTGTGGGATATCGTCTGCGCGCGGTGGCGCCGGGGAGCTTGACAGGAAGTATGGCACCGCTGGCACATGGCGCGTAGAGCGATGGGTGTCGATGTGAAGGAGTGCGGATTGATCGATAGCGTTTTGGAGTTTGAGCTGCATCAGCTTTGCCAGCCGCTGACGACACTGCGCTGCAGGTTGGAGTTGGCGATGATGATGAGCGGCCCGGATGAGCCGGAGGGGCGTGAGGCACTTGTGGAGGCCGTTGAAGGGGGACTTCAGGACGTGCAGAGGATCTTTGCCTGTGTCGACCGGCTGCGCGAGCGATTGACCGGCGCGCTCGATAAGGGGAGTTGCGACAGTGCCGAGTGAACGTAAGGGGCGTGTTGTATCTGCCCGAAAGGCGATTGTGGTGAGTTCGGATGAGGGCGTGCGGCAACGGCTGGCGACGAGTTTGCGGGCGTTGCGCTGGGAGGTTCGGGAGGCTGCCGGTGGAGCGGAGGCGATGGGGCTGCTGGATGTGCAGGCTCCGGCTGCGCTGCTGCTGGATGATTGGTTGCCGGACCTGGAGGTGGGCGAGTTTCTGGCGAGCGTGGGGAGATTGTACGGCGGTGTAGATGTGCTGCGCTTGGGCGGCGAGCCCGTGGAGAGTGAGATGCGGGGGCCGCTGCGGCACGAGCTTTTGCAGGCGATGCGCGAGGCGCAGAGGGGAGCGACGGTGGGGAAGGCGGCCGAGAAGGGAACTAGGAAACAGTTTACATCCCACCTTAGTGACGATAAAGTTGCCGCGAAGATGAGGCACTCGGAAGGGGTGGATGTGTTGCGGTCGGTGGTGTCGGCGATTGCGACGGAGGGTGAGCCGACGTCGGCGCTGGAAGGGATGGTTGGGGAGAGCGCGGTGATCCAGGAGCTGGCACGGTTGATCCGGCTGGTAGCTCCGCGGCAGACGACGGTGTTGATTGAAGGTGAGACAGGGACGGGCAAGGAGCTGGTAGCGCTTGCGCTGCACCGGCTGAGCAGTCGGGCGAAGAAGCCCTTTGTTGTGTTGAACTGTGCGGCGATTCCTGAGGCTTTGCTTGAGGCGGAGTTGTTCGGCCATACGCGTGGGGCGTTTACAGGCGCGGTGCAGTCGCGGACGGGACGCATAGAGGCGGCGGATGGGGGAACGCTGTTTTTGGATGAGATTGGCGAGATGCCGCTGGGGCTGCAGGCGAAGATGCTGCGGTTTCTGGAGAGCGGAGAGCTGCAGCGGGTAGGCGAGAACGAGCTGATCCAAGTGGATGTGCGGATTGTTGCGGCGACCCATCAGTACCTGGAGAAGCGTGCGACGGAGGGGGCGTTTCGGCTGGATCTTTATCACCGGTTGGCGGTGTTTCCGCTGGAGGTACCTCCTCTGCGCGAGCGCAGAGACGACATTGTGCTGCTGGCCGAGCACTTTCTGGAGCGGCTGGGACGAAGTGCGCCGAGAAAGAGGCTGTCGGCTTCAGCACTGGAGGTGCTGAAGGGGCATGGGTGGCCGGGGAATGTGCGCGAGCTGGCGCATGTGCTGGAGCGGGCGACGATTCTGGCAGGGGACAATGCAGTGCTGCGCGTGGAGGAGATTCGGCTGCACGGCGGACGGCGCTGAACGAACCTGTGCATTCGCTAAGTTTCCGCACTCTCAATTCTGAGAGATAGCTCAGATCCAGAGCTCCAAGTTTGGCACGAGGGTTGCATTTACACAGTTCAAGCGCAGGGTTTCGGAGGCTGTCGTGCTCTGGACTGGCGAGGCGCTGTGCGAGTGAAGATGGCCGAGGAATTCCAAGGATGACGAGTTTGATGAGCTACACGACGAACGGCACGTTGAAGACGATGGTTCAGGAGATGGGTGGACTTACGGGCAATGGGAAGGTGTCTGCGTTCGAGAGTGCAGGCACAGTTGCCACGCCGGCGGAGATGGAGGCTGGAGATCGCGAACGACAGTTGATGGAGCACTTACCGATGGTGCGGTACATCGCGCGGCGCATCCATGAGCGGCTGCCGCAGCATGTCGAGATGGATGACCTGGTATCGGCTGGAGTCTTTGGGTTGATCGATGCGTTCAACAAGTTCGACCACACGAAACAGGTGCAGTTCAAGAGCTATGCGCAGTTCCGGGTGCGTGGGGCGATTCTGGACTCGCTGCGAGAGCTGGACTGGAGCCCGAGGGAGTTGCGGCGCAAGGGTCGCGCGGTGGAGGAGGCGATCCGCACGCTGACGCAGCGAATGGGCCGCGCTCCTCAGGAGGCCGAGATTGCACGCGAGATGAATCTGCCTCTGTATGAGTTTCAGCTGCTGCTCGGAGATCTGAAGGGGCTGGAGATCGGGAGCCTGCACACGGAACGAAGTGAGGACTCGGGTGAAGAGGAGCTGGCGTTTCTGCCAACCTCTCCAGAGGAGGACCCGCTGTTCCAGTGCCTGCAGGGGGAGATGCGACAGCTGCTGATCGATGCGATTGAAGTACTGCCGGAGAAGGAGCGGTTGGTGCTGACGCTCTACTATTACGAAGAGATGACGATGAAGGAGATAGGGCTGACTCTGGGCGTGGTGGAGTCCCGGGTGTCACAGATCCACTCAGCTGCGGTGCTGAGGCTACGTGCCGCCCTGGGTGCGGCACAGCAGACCAAGAAGCCGCGGGTAAGGAACGTGGTCTAAGAGAGCTTTTGTTAAGACATCACGGCAGCGGAGCCTCCGCAGGGCGAGTCGCAACAGGGACACATCGGGAGGTTAAAGAATGACAGCGCAAAGAATGAGCCAGAAGCAGGCGAGTGTAGCGGCGTACAACAGGCGGCAGGCGATGCAGGTTTGGAGGCCGCTGGTGCACTACTCTAGGATGCCGATGCACCCACGTTACTCGTCGCACCGCTGCGCCACTGGCCGAAACCTGGCTCGGCATGTACTGGCTACGCTCGTGATTGTGGGTGCTCTGGTTCTGGTGGCAAATATCTAACGGCGATGTTGTTAGAAGATGATGAGAATTAGGCCTCATGTTCTGGGCTAAGCTGTCGATGTATCCCTATGAGTAGAGTGGTGCTGGCCCGCTTGCTATACGGAGCGGGCCGCGCTATTGTGACGGCTAGATATGACGCATGCGAAGGGTGGAGCAGTTGGCCTGGGTTAAGGCAAGTAGGGTAGAGGAAAATACGTCGATGACGAACCTGGCTCGGCTGAAGAGCGAGAGTGCCGCGGAGGCGCATAGCGACGTCCGTATGGAGAAGGTGGTGCGGCTGCGCGCGGAGATCGCGAGCAAGAGTTATGCAGTGTCGTCAGAGGATCTGGCAGACAAGCTGATCGAGCACATGCGTGAACTGGATGACAGTGGGAAGTCTGGACGCAAGCGATAATCTGCGACAGACGCAAGCGATAGTCTGCGATATGTAGTCTCACTAAGCTAAAATTTGACGTGACGAAAATAGATGGCCGGTTGTGAGGTGCCGGTGTCGCGCTCTGCACATCCGCGTGGGCGATGATCGTAGTGTGGCCTGATGGTCGCAGTTGACGTCCGAAAAGAGTATAGGAGATTTTTTTGCATGAGTGAGTTTGTAACTGTGAAGGCTACCGATGGCCATGAGTTGTCAGCGTATGTGGCCAAGCCGAAGGGCGAGGTGCGTGGCGCGCTGGTGGTGGTCCAAGAGATTTTTGGTGTGAATGCGCATATTCGCAGCGTGGCTGATCTGTATGCGTCGCACGGATATGTGGCGATCGCGCCAGCGCTGTTTGACCGGATTGAGCGTGGCGTGGACATCAACTACACGCCGGAGGAGATGCAGAAGGCATTCACGGAGCTGTATCCCAAGTTGAATGCGGATGCTGCGCTGTTGGATGTGGCTGCGGCGTTCAAGCACGTCAGCGGCGAGCATAAGACGGCTGTGTTGGGTTTTTGCTATGGCGGTCTGATGGCATGGTTGAGCGCGACGCGCGCTGGCAAGCTGGGGATCAATCCAGCGTGCACTGTTGGGTATTACGCGGGCGGAATCGGCAGCGTGGCAAAGGAAGAGCCAGCCTGCCCGGTGATGCTGCACTTTGGCGCTGACGACGACCACATCGGCAAGGATCAAGTCGATGCTGTGCGAGAGGCTCATCCCGAGGTTAAAGTGTTTGTTTATGAGGGTGCGGGTCATGCATTCAACCGTGATGCGATGGCGGCGGTATATCGGCCGGAGGCGGCGAAGCTGGCGCAGGAGCGGAGCCTGAAATTTCTGGCGGAGAATGTCGGGTAGCCCTATTTCGGGTATTCCAAACAGTACAGATACCACGCTGGCGGCTGAGTTTATAAGCCCCAGCGTGGTATCTTTAACGAGGACACTGATGGTAGTGGACAGAGTATAAAGAATCAGGAGCAAGACACAGCCGTGTTGGCAACCGAAAAGAAGACAGACATTATCAGCAAGTTCCGTACGCACGATACGGACACCGGTAGCCCGGAGGTTCAGATTGCGATCCTCTCGGAACGTATCGGTGAGTTGACCGAGCACTTTAAGATGCACAAGAAGGACCATGGTTCGCGCCGTGGCCTGTTGATGCTGGTATCCAAGCGTCGCAGCCTTCTGGACTATCTGAAGAAGACGGACTCGGACCGCTATCGGGATGTGATCGGCAAGCTGGGTATTCGCAAGTAGTTGCGACGAGCAGGTCTGCCTGGAGTGACCAGGCGGCTGGCTGTTGCGGCTCTTGCGCCCAACGGACCGGCTGGGCGAATAGACCCGGAGCTGGATAGCCAGAGTCAAAAACCTTTATGGTTACGACGGCTGGTTTTACAAGTGCCAGGAGTGTAGGACGATTGAGTTTGCATGGTGCCACCCACCGGTTCAAGGCACACGTTCGGATGGATGCGCGCAATGGCGCAATCCCCGGCGCTGTGCTCTGCGGTGCGGTACTGCAGCAACAGACCACAGCCAACGCTTTCTGGACGCGAGTTTGACATACAAAGAGCCCCGACCGAAGACGTTTCGGTTGGGGCTTTTGTCGTAGAGCAGCGCAAATCGCAAGATAGAACTGCGCGCCACGACACAAGAGCTTAAAGACGCAACGACGAAGAAGAAGACGAGGAAGAAACATGAAGCAGGAAGTGACAGTAGAGCTTGCCGGCGGCAAGCACATCAAGTTTGAGACGGGGCGCATCGCCAAGCAGGCGTCAGGTGCAGCCTTTACCACAAGCGGAGACAATGCCGTGCTGGCGACAGCGGTCGCCTCGCCCGACCCGAAAGAGGGTATCGACTTTTTCCCGCTTACCGTGGAGTATCGCGAGTTCACCTATGCCGGTGGCCGTATCCCGGGCGGGTTTATCAAGCGTGAGGGACGGCCGAGCGAGAAGGAAATTCTAACGAGCCGTCAGATCGACCGCCCGATCCGTCCGCTGTTCCCAGAGGCCTTCCGGAACGAGACACAGGTGGTGGCGTTTGTGTACTCCGCCGACAAGGAAAATGATCCGGACGTGTTGGGCATCAACGGCGCAAGCTGTGCGCTGGCACTGTCGGATATTCCGTTCCATGGGCCGGTAGGGGCCGTGCGCATTGGGTACATTGACGAGCAGTTTGTAGTGAACCCGACCTACACGGAGCGTCTGACTAGCAAGCTGAACATTATGGTGGTCGGCACCAAGGACGGCATCGTGATGGTGGAGTCCGGCGCGAAGGAGGTCTCTGAAGAGGTTGTGGTCGGGGCAATCGAGTTCGCGCACGAGGAGATCAAGAAGATCGTTGCGGGCATCGAAGAGCTGGTGAAGGTGTCCGGTAAGGCGAAGCGCATTGTGGGCGAAGTTGAGAAGGATACTGAGTATGCTGCGGCATTGAAGGCGAAGGTTGGCGAGAAGCTGGCCGATGCGCTGAACACGCAGAAGTATCCGAAGTTCGAGAGCTACGCCAAGGTCAAGGAGATCAAGGACGAGCTGAAGCGTGAGCTGCCGTCGGATGATGCAGAGGCGGCCAAAAAGCTGAGCAAATACTTCGAGGGTCTGCGTGAAACCATCTTCCGCGAGCAGGTTCTGAACGACCGCATTCGCCCGGACCACCGTGCATTTGATGAGATCCGTGCGATTTCCATTGAGACGGGTGTATTGCCCCGTGTCCACGGCTCCGCGCTGTTTACTCGTGGCGAGACGCAGGCTTTGGTTTCTGCGACGCTGGGTACTACCGACGATGCGCAGCGTATGGAGAGCTACGAAGGCGAGATCAAGCGGAAGTTTATGTTGCACTATAACTTTCCCCCGTTTTCCGTTGGTGAAGTTGGGCGTATGAGTGGGGTGGGCCGTCGCGAGATTGGTCACGGAGCACTTGCCTGGCGGGCGATTGAGGCTGTTCTGCCCGATGAGGCGGAGTCGCCGTACACACTGCGTGTGGTTTCGGACATTCTGGAATCGAATGGTTCGTCGTCGATGGCGACGGTGTGCGGAGCTTCGTTGTCGCTGATGGCTGCTGGTATTCCTCTGAAAGGTTCGGTTGCGGGTGTAGCGATGGGGCTGGTCAAGGAGGGCGAAAAGTATGCCATCCTGACCGACATCGCGGGTGCCGAAGACCACTATGGTGATATGGACTTCAAGGTAGCCGGAACGCGCAATGGCATCACGGCTCTGCAGATGGACATCAAGATCATGGGCATCACACCGCAGATTATGCGTGAAGCACTGTCACAGGCGCAGCGCGGACGCCTGTTCCTGCTGGATAAGATGGACGCGGTGGTCTCGCATGCGGCGGAGGAGAAGAGCGCGTTTGCGCCTCGCATCCACACGCTGCAGATTCCGACTGACAAGATCCGCGACCTGATCGGACCAGGCGGAAAGGTGATCCGTGGCATCGTCGATGCAACGGGCGTAAAGATCGACGTGGACGATTCGGGTCGCGTGAACGTGGCCTCGAGCGATGCGGATGGACTCGCAAAGGCGATCCAGATGATCAGCGATATCACGGCTGTGCCCGAAGTCGGCAAGACATACTTGGGCAAGGTGGTTCGCCTGGCGGAGTTCGGCGCGTTTGTCGAGATCTTCCCGGGAACCGACGGGCTGCTGCATGTCTCCGAGATCGCAGAGCATCGCGTGAAGGAAGTGAAGGACGAACTGCGCGAGGGCGATCAGATCTTGGTGAAGGTGCTAGCGATTGAGGGCAACCGCATCAAGCTGAGCCGTAAAGCTGTGCTGCGTGAGCAGCGCGAGAAGCTTGGTCTGCCGCCGGTTCCGGAGCAGTCGGGCGGCGGTGAGCGCTCGGACCGTGGCGAGCGTGGTGGCCGTGACCGTGGCGGCCGTGACCGCAATGAGCGGAGCGAACGTCCGGCCGCGCCGGCACCTGCTCCGCAGACGGCTGTTGCTGAGGACGATGAAGAGTTCGATGATGAAGAGTTTGACGGCGAGGACGAGGGAGGCGACGAGGGTGAGGAGTCCACGACGCCGGTCCCGGCTGAGGGTGCTGCTGGCGCTTCACGTCCGGCAGGTCAGCGCCGCGGCCGTCGTCGCCGGGGACGTCGTCCGGGTGGTGCGGCTCCGCAGGGTGGCGGTTCTCCTGCGGGGAACTAACCTTCCATCGACCACAAATGCAACACGAAAGCCGCGCCTTTTGCGTGGCTTTCGTGTTGGTACTGATAACGGAGCTCTCGGCTCTGCTAGGACTTTCTCCGCAAAAACTCGAAGACGAGGTAGCCGATGATCGCAGAGAAGGTGGCGATCAGAAAGTTGGCCGGCGTAATGATGTCCTGTAGGGCCATCTTGAGCGTTTTGCCTCGGCCGGCGGATGCAGTAAACTCACCCATCAAAAGGTTTGCGTAGAAGAGGAATACGATAAAGGCAACTTCGACGATGGCTCGCCAAAGACTATTTTTATCGTTTGGCTTGTTGGACATAGCTCGATAGTACATTCGGCGGACGGAGGCGGCACTGAGGAAGCGATGGCAGGTGCGGGGGACGCACTGGGGTGCGTTTGCGCTACTGGTTGTGGCTGGAGCGAGCCGGTGGATCGTGACCGAGGCTCATCCTGAGGCGGAGCCGACGTTGTCGTCGCTGGCTGTGGGTTGCGGCTGGGCGGCGCTGGTGAGTCTGATGCTGTTGCGCCGCGGACCATCGAAGGTGTCGTTGCGGAGTTCGTGGGTCGGGGTACTTTCTGGAGCGATGATCTTTGCCGGTCCGGCTGTGGGTGCTTTGCTGCGGGCTCAGTTGGATGGGTCGGCGCTGACTATGGCGTTGGCGTTGACGCCGGTCGCTGCGGGTATCGCGGCTGCTGCGTTGGGTGTGGGGAATTTGGATGGAGCTGCGGGCCGGATTTGGCCGGGGCTAGCGGCGATTGGCGGGTTGCTGCTGGTGGTAGTGGAGCCGAATCTCGGCAATGCGCGGGCGGACGTGGCGTTGCTGCTGGCTCCGGTAATGACTGGCGTTGGTGCGGCGGTCTTCTGCGTGCGTGGTGGAGCGACGACCTGGCGTGCGACGTCCGCTTTGCTGGGCGGGACGCTGGTGTTTGGCGTGGCGCTGACGGTTGAGTCGTTGGCTGCGGGGACGCGTCCGACGGTTTCGCTGCTCGCGATAGCGTGCGACGGACTGCTGGCTTTGCTGAGTGTGTATGCGCTGCAGCGGGTGGGCGCAACGCGGTGGTCGGCGCAGTTTACGCTGCTGCCTCTGCTGATTGTGCTGGAAGGCCTTGCGCTGGCGCATCAGCCGCTTACGCTGCGGTGGGTTGTGGGCATCGCACTGCTGCTGCTGGCGAGCGCGTACCTGCTGCTGCCGTCGAGCGACGATGTTGAGGGCGTTCGCGGCGTGGTACCACGGTGAGTTCCACCGACGATTGGCGGAATTCTGTGGGAATTTGAGTGCGAGTCTGCGTTTAGACTCTTTGGCATGGCAGCTGCGATGTACATCGTGGTCGAGGGTGAAGATCCTGGTTACAACATCTATGTGAACGGGCGGATGCTGGCACGGCACGAGGGCGCGGTGGAGCAGCTGGCTGCGCGGCTGGGAGTTCCACCGTTGCTGGAGTTCTTCTCGGCGGATGAGAACTCGATGGCGCTGCTAATCGAGGAAGGGGCGGGGAACCCAGACCTGCTGCCTCGGCTGCCGCCGCCGCAGTGGTACCACGCGGAGGATGGGTTGCGGACGGTGGGCGCGCTGGTGGCCGCGGTGGAGGCCGACCCACAGATTTTCGGCCCGGATGGTGAGGCGCTTCTCGCGGAGTTGCGCGAGTACGAACTCGTGCTGCAGAAGACGGCTGCTCGTGGGCTGCGGTGGCATCTGGCGGTGAGCTGGCGCTAGGCACCTCCGCCGATTTTTTTGGCTAAGATCCGGAGCCGATTGGAGTTAGGCTTATAATTATCTACTTGACGTAGGTTGACCGAATCCGTATAAGGATTGGGAGAGGTACGACCGATGACTCAGGCAGAGATTGAATCCACGCTGGACAAGCTGATAGCGGTCACCGAGAAATTAGCGGCTGATCTTGCCCC
>CAJCIM010000121.1 GCA_903970395.1 Acidobacteriaceae bacterium | reverse complement strand
GCGGCGTTCGAAGAGTCCCTGGAAGATGCTGAGGAGGCCGGTGTACCAGTAGCCCAGCACGAAGAGGAGGAGGAACGGGACGGTGAAGTAGTTCTCCGTGGAGATGGCGTACCAGACCGTGGCGGCGAAGTAGGTGCCGATGGCAAGCTCGATCCAGGGGATGATGCCGAGGCGCTTGCGGTACTTGCGGGCCTGTGAGACTTCGCCCTTCTTTTTGACCGCGTACTTGGGGGTGCGGGCGAAGGCGGTCTTGTGGCCTACGAGGGCTTCCAGAACGGCCTTGGTGTTCGTGATGGTAAGGCCGACGCCCAGCGCCATCAGGAATGGGACGTAGAGGAAGGTCTTGTACCAGGTCTTTGGGAAGAGCTCCTTCTGGCTGACTAGATAGAAGGTCGAGACCGACATCGTGGAGGCCATGAAGAGCGGCAGGTCGATGAGCATCATCTGCAGCGGGCCCTGCCAGCTGCGGATGATCATGGCGGGCATGAGCAGCACGCTGAGGATGATCATCAGCGGGTAGCTGATGTTGGCGGTGAGGTGATACCAGGCTTCGAGCTTCTGGTGGCCGGAGATGTCCGAGCGGAGGATGTTGGGCAGCGACTTTTTGCCGACCTGGATGAGGCCCTTGGCCCAACGTGCCTGCTGGGTTTTGAAGGCGGTCATCTCGATGGGGAGCTCGGCGGGGCACTCGACGTCCTGCAGGTATTTGAACTTCCAGCCCTTCAGCTGCGCGCGGTAGCTGAGGTCGGTGTCTTCTGTGAGGGTGTCGTGCTCCCAGCCGCCTGCCTCGTCGATGGCCTGACGCCGCCACATGCCGGCGGTGCCGTTGAAGTTGAAGAAGACGCCGGCACGGCTGCGGCCACCGTGCTCGAGAACGAAGTGGCCGTCGAGGAGGATGGCTTCGACCTGCGTGAGGAAGCTGTAGTTGCGGTTGAGGTGTGTCCAACGGGTCTGCACCATGCCGACCTGGGGTTCGGCGAAGTGGTGGACGACCTTGCGGACCCAGTCGGGTGGCGGGACGAAGTCGGCGTCGAAGATGGCGACGAGCTCGCCCTTGGCGGATTTGAGGCCTTCTTCGAGGGCTCCGGCCTTGAAGCCGTAGCGGTTGGTGCGGTGGAGGTAGTAGACGGGCTGAGGGTCGAGGCCCTGCGTGCCTGCAGCAAAGCGGGCGACCATGGCGCTGGCAACGTCGACGGTCTCGTCGGTGGAGTCGTCGAGGAGCTGGATCTCGAAGCGGTCGCGGGGGTAGTCGAGGCGGCAGCAGGCGTCGAGGAGGCGATCGATGACGAACTGCTCGTTATAGATGGGCAGTTGGATGGTGACGAAGGGGAGCTGGTCTTCGGTGAAGCTGGCGGGCGGCTGGCTGGATTTGGCTTCGTTGCGCTTGTTGCGGAAGTAGAGCCAGACGAGCTGGTAGCGATGGATTCCGTAGAACGCGAGGATGAGCATCACGATGAAGTACGGAACCAGCATGGAGATGTCGAAGGCGTTCCAGCGGTAGACGCCGCGGAAGGTATGGTCGGCGTAGTGGGTCTTCCAGTAATGGCCAAGCCCATGCTGCGATGCGAGAAAGAACGCGAGCGCGTGAGTTCGGCTGGACAGTAGGCTGGGCATCGGCTGGTTCTGGCGCACTCCGGGCGGGCGTTGGTCTGCTCCGATTCTAAATGAGGAGGGAAGGGTGGCTGGAGTTTGGGCGACTCAGGGAAGCGGCATGAGGTGATTCCAGCAAAATGCAGGTCTCTCCACTACGCTGCGCTTCGGTCGAGATGACAGAGCTTGGGTGGTTCGAGAAGCAGATTCCCTGCGGGAATGACAACAAGAAAAGCAAAGGCAAAAAGCCATCCAAAGATGCTCTAATGTGGCTCAAGCGCCGGCGAAGACCGTGGCGGAGAATGTTGCCGCTCAGAATGCGCTGTTTGAGGAGTACTACCAGAATGGACTGAAGAACTCGCCGCTGCGAGCGACCGGGGTGGGCGACTATCGTTTTAACGACAAGCTTGGCGACTTCTCTCTGACGCAGATTACGCGGGAACATGTGGAGGCGGATGCGTTTCTGGTGCGGCTGCGTGCGATTCCGAACCCGGTGTCGGACTATGGCAGGCTGAACTCGGAGCTGTTTCGTGCGGTAAGGCTGGTGGTGGATACGGGGATTCACGACCCAGGGATGGACGCGCGACCAGGTGATTGCGTACATGCACGAGAACGATGTCAACGACGTGCTGGCGCAGTCGGAAACCGACCGCTATATTGCGTGGCCGGGGCAGGCGCTGGCTTACAAGATGGGGCAGTTGAAGATTCGTGAGCTGCGTGAGCGCGCGAAGAGAGAGCTCGGGGCGAAGTTCGATATCAAGGCGTTCCACGATGAGATTCTGGACGGCGGGGCGCTGCCGCTGGACCTGCTGGAGGTGCGGGTGAATGCGTGGATCAAGGTGCAGGCAGGAAAGTAGTGCGCGGCACTTGATTGACTTTGTATATACAAAGAATATACTGAAATGGATGTTAGATGGACGTTTCGTACGAATATAGAGAGCAGCGATTCATCTGGGATGAGAACAAGGCGATTAGCAATGTTGGAAAACATTTTGTAGCGTTTGAAGCGGCTTGCGAGGTTTTCTTCGATAGCGACTCGATCTATGTCGATGCCACAGATGGCGATGAGCGAAGAAGCGCCGTCATTGGAATCACAACGCAAGCGCGTCTTTTAATGGTTGTCCACCTTGCCAAAGAGAAAGATGGAATCAGGATCATCTCGGCGCGTAAAGCTACCTGACAGGAGGAACGAGAGTATGAAAACGGCTAAAGAGAAAATGTGGGAGCGGATGCGTACGCCGCGTGTGATGACTTCCATTAGTCTTCGTATCGCAGAGGATGTCGTCAACGACCTTAAAGAGATCGCACCCATGCTTGGGTTTTCTGGCTATCAGAGCCTTATTAAGGCCTACATCAGCCACGGACTCCGTCATGATCTGGAGAGGCTTGAAGGATCGAATATCGCCGTACTCACGGAGAGCCTTCGCAAGCGCGGCGTAAAGGATGAAGACATCTCGGCAGCGATCGAAGAAGCTGGCTTAGGCTCAAATCGGCGCAAACTTGTAGAATCCTTCGTGGAAAATCTCCAGTCAGCGATCGCTGAACGAGACCGCGCCATGATGGCGCGACTCATTGAGGCGATTCCGGCACGTGTATGGGACGTGCAGCCTGGGTGCGCTACAGCAGACTATATGGGAGTTCAGATACAGGTCGATTACCTCGACGGTGGTTCGGGAATCAATACATATGAGTCTGTGTCTGTGCTGGTCACCTGGTCTGATGAAAACTCCGTCCCGCTTGGACCGTTCGGTGCCGACGAACTGAAGTTGCCGAATTACATTGCACCGGAGAAGCGGTTGCATCTCTCGGCTACAGCTTAGCCCTATCAGAAAATAGCCACTGGGCCTAGGGTTCTGCGAAGTAGCCGTTGCGGACGCTGATTTGAGTGGGTTTGTAAGGGGTGTCGAGCTTGATGGGGTGGAAGGTGCCGTCGAGCTTGAGGGCGTGGGGGCGGTAGATGAGGGTGTAGCGGTCGCGGAGTTCGCGGTTGATCTGGAGGATGGCGTCGGCGACGTTGCCGGTGGCGGCCTGGTCGTAGAAGACGCGGCCGCCGGTGCGCTCGGCTAGCTGGCGGAGGGCCTTTTGGCCGGCGTTGAGGTGGGCCTTGTCGTCGATGACGAAGGGGTAGATGGGCGTTTCGCGCTGGGTGCAGATGTCGATGACGTCCTGCGGGCGGGCATGGCTCCAGTTGTCGTCGCCGTCGGTGAAGAGGAGGATGGCGTTGGCGGAGACCTCGTCGCCAGGGACCTGCGCGGGGATGTGGTCGCGGCAGACGCGGTAGAGGGTGTCCCAGATGGCGGTGCCGCCGAGGCGGCTGCCGTTCTTGTCGGTGACGTGGGCGGCAGCGCGGATGAGCGTGGCGGGGTCGCTGGTCCAGTCCTGCTGGATCTGGGTTTCGAAGTCGAAGCGGACGACCATCGCCTGATCGGCGTGAGATTGGATGACGGTGCTGGCGAGTTCGCGGGCGACGCGGCGCGGGAGCAGAGCGTCCTGCATGGAGGCGCTCTCGTCGAAGACGATGGCTACGCGCAGGGGAAGATCTTTGTGGTGGACGAAGTGCGTGATTCTGTCGGGGGGCTTGCCGTTGTCGCGGATGCGGAGGTCGGATTGGGTGAGGTCGCTGATGCTGTGGCCGTGTGTGTCCTCGGCGTGGAAGTTCAGGGCCACCTCTTCGGTTTTTAGTTTGAGGACGTAGGGTTGCTGTGCGGAGGGACTGGGAAGCGAAAGTGTGCCGTGAGCAATGGCTGCGATGAGAACCATGCGGCGGATGGAGATGCTTGAGGTCATCGTAGATGAGACGAGCGGCAGTTCAGGATGTTGCGAGTCTACGGCCGGCGATTTTCGTGTCGGGCATGGCAGGCATTAACACCTCACGAATGGTTGCCGTTCTAGCCTAGCGCGCGACATGTTCTGTTTGGACATGGGCGGGAGCGGTCGCGCGTAGCGCGATGCCCACCTTAGCCGCAAAGTGCGCGGCGAAGATGGGGCACCCGGAGTTGTAGCGGGACGGATTTTAATTCAAGAACATGGTGCGGTAGAGGGTGTCGCGCTGGACGGGTTTGAAGCCTGCGTCGCGGATGAG
>CAJCIM010000120.1 GCA_903970395.1 Acidobacteriaceae bacterium | reverse complement strand
CGGTCGTACAGATCCATGTTGGAGTGGTGGGTACGCGAGCCGTACTCCAGCGGGTCCTGCATGAAGCCAACGCCGTCCAGGCCAATCCACGAGAAGCTGGTAGAGTCCGTTCCACCCGGCTGCAACGTTGGTCCAGCGTTCAGCCCTGTCACTGCAATCAGGCCCGACTCCTTGATGGTTGCGGGATCGATCCACGACTGGAAGATCGCCGCAAGCTGCTTGTTACCTAGTGCCGATACTCCGCGGAACTTGCCCGAACCCGAGTCGTCGTTGAAGTACACATCCAGTTTGTCGTACTCGGGGGTCTTGATCATCGTGTCGCGCGGCGCAAAGTGCGACTGCACATAAGCCAGCGAACCGTAGAGTCCTTCTTCTTCGCCACCCCACAGAGCCACTCGAACCGTGCGTGCCATTGGCTTGTGCAGCGTAGCCAGAATGCGCACAGCCTCCATCGCCACCGACGAGCCGGTGCCGTTATCGGTAGCACCTGTGCCGCCCTGCCAGCTATCGAAGTGGCCGCCAACCATCACGACCTCATCCGGCTTGGTCGTTCCCGGAATCTCACCGACCACGTTGAAGCCCATCAGGTCGTCCTTCTGATACTCGGTCTGGATATCGAAGGTGAGCTTCGGTGTTGCGCCATGCTGCAGCAGGCGGCAGATGCGGTTGTACTGCTCCGGCGTGATGGCTGCCATCGGGGGGCCGACCGGGTCCTTGGGGTCCTGCGACCCGCCGTACGAAGCAAAGATCGTGCCACCATCGCCGTTGTAACCCGGCGTCAGCGCCACCAGCACACCCTCTTCCTTCAGAAAGGTGTTGACCTCATTCCGCAGAACACGGCCGGTCGGCGCTGCCGTGGAGAGCGACTGCGGCGTGTACTCGCCCGGCTTCGGAGCCGCAGGCGCGCCTCGGCGGGCACCACCCGGACCGCCTGGGCCACTGTTGATGCGTGCCTGAATCTCTTCATCCGTCAGGCGATGTGCCTCCGGCTCTGTGTGCATCGCGAGCTCACGCGGATCGAAGATCAGAACAATCTTGCCCTTCAGCTTGCCTTTGTACTTGGCAAAATCTTCCTTCGAGTGCAGAGGCGCGAGCACCGCATCGGCTGTGACCGGTCCGTTGGTCCCCGGCGTCCACGCCAGCGGGAAACCAATCAGTGGAGCATAGGTCGGCGTCTCCAGCGCGCCGTAGTACTTCTTGATCTGCCATCCATAGCCGAATGGTCCCCACTTCTCCAGGTGAACGTTCTTGAGTCCCCAATCCTTCATCTGCTTCATAGCCCACTCGGCGGCCGCGCGATGGTTCCGGCTGTTATTGACGCGCGGACCGTACACCTCAGATACGTAGTAGAGGTTTTCCATCACCTGCGAGTGCTGATAGGCCTCAGTCTTGATCTGTGCCAACGTATCCAGATCGACCCTGTCTCCGGCCTGTTCCTGCGCGGGTGCGGCTGCGATGAGCAGCAATGCTGTGACCATAGCGGCAGATTGTGTGAAGCGGAGCAGATTCATTGAGAGTCTCGCTTTCGAAGAGGAAGTCGGGTATGAAAAGGGAAGGCGATGCCACGGGACATCAGAAGGCCCGCCGTTCCAGGGTTTTTGCAATAGCGCGATGGCACTAAGCTATCGAATTCGCGATTACAGCGCAATGTGAGGGTCGATCTCCCAAAATCGGCCTGCGCGAGCCATCCCGATGCCTACATTGCTAGGTGATGACAATGTGATGACACCACCGGCATACCCGCCTGCTACTTTCGGAAACGATGGTCAATTTTCAGTCAAAGCGAGATATTGTGCCGTTGAACGGTTCCCCCCGCCGGTATATGTCTTTACAAGCTGGTCGTGGACTAGCGGCGCTCCTGATCGTGATATGTCATGTCGGTTTCACCGTGGGCCGCGATCACCGTCTTTGGAAAAATGCAGCAGCCTTCCGATGGACATTGGGGCCAAGTCTGGGAGTGGCGTTCTTCTTTGTCCTTAGTGGAATGGTGATTTTGACCGCACACTGGAGTGACATCGATTGCCCATCCAGCATTCGTCTCTACCTGTGGAAACGGTTTCGGCGTATCTATCCGATCTATTGGCTGGTGCTCGCCTTCGTGATCTGCGAGCAATATATTTCGGCAAATCCGCAGTCCCTTCCTCTTCGCAATCCATTTGTGATTGTGTCCGGCATCTTGTTGGTCCACATACGGGCCTGGGAGACGAATAACCTCTCTGTGGCATGGACTCTATTTCATGAGGTCATGTTCTACGCAGTCTTTGCAGTGGTGATACTCAACAAGCGCCTGGGAAGTGTCTTGCTTGTCTTGTGGCTAACAGCGACCCTGCTAAATTTTCGATGGGCGACTCTGCCGGAGGAGCTCTTCTCTCCGGTGCATCTTCTCTTTGGGATGGGTATGGCCACCGCCTGGTTCTTCCGACAACGGAAGGTTCCTCGACCTCACATCTTCTGCGCTTTAGGCGGCTTGATTTTTGCCGGTAGCGTCATTTATACCGGGTGGAAATTAGAGGTTCACCTGCCAGCGTTGCTGGCCGCTGGCGCGGGAACCTCGCTGGCTCTGCTCGGTGCCGTCGCTATGGAGGAATCGCAGCGGTTGAACATTCCCCGTTGGTGCGTTTTTTTGGGTGAAGCCTCCTATTCCATCTATCTCATTCACTTTCCCATCATGTTGATCTTCGGGCATCTTTGTTTTCGGTTGGATGCCCATCTGCACTGGCCTCTTCTATTCTGGATGTTCCTGTTGCTATGTATCGGAACTGGGGCAGGATGCCTTCTACATATCTTCATAGAACGGCCGCTCCTCAACTGGCTGGCGGTACCACGTCAGCGGACAGCCCCCCTATCGAACCGTTCAGCGAGTGGTGCCGATGTCATTTGTTGACACGCTAATGCCAATACTTCGATAGCGGAATTGTTAGTCGCAAGTCCAAGCACCTCCTGACAGCGCAGCAAAGCCCTGCGTTGAAGGGATCGGGCAGGAAGCTTCCCGATCTCTTCAACGCAAGGCTCTGAGGAACAGCTTGGCAGTTTTTGGTTGTGGGAACAGTCTAGCTGCCCGAACTCCAGATGATGCCAGTTGTATTGACGATGGTCAGGTTGCCGTCATCCTGCAGGCGCAGAAATGCGCCGTTCTTGCCAGCAGTGTTGCTGGCCCATACGGGCTTGCCAGAGGGCGCGTACTCGACGAGATTGCCGTCTCCCTGCATGAAGACAATCGAGACGGACTGGCCGACTGTCCCACTGGCCCACAGCGGCGTGCTGCCTTGATAGACCACGAGGTTTCCGTCCGACTGCAAAAGCAGTTGCAGTCGGCCATCGCAGGATAGCAGTGGTTGATTGGGAATGAGGCTCTGGTTAGGCTCCATCACACCACAGTTGAAGGCAGTGGTGAGCCATGGGGTGCTCGGCATGGTCGCTGTGTTCGGGGCCAGGCCATGGTAGATCCGCTGTGTCTCATAGCCCAACCGCATGTACCAGTCCGAAGGAAGCGTGTCTCCGTCGGCGTCGAGGGTTACCCAGTTCGGCCAGTTCGGCGCCTCGGACCGCAGGGAAGCTACCTTGAAGAGCGCGGTTCCCTCGTTGACCTCGTCGAACATTGCGATCTTCACCATCGGCGCACCAACGCTGCGTGTGTTGTATGCCTGTTGCCAGTAGAACGTCCCGCCCAGGCGATGCACCGAGGCGCTCCCACCGGGGAAGATAACCGGCATATAAAGCTGGTTATTCTTCGCCGTCAGAGCCATATCCGGGACAAGAAACTGGTTCATGTACCCATTGGCGTCACTGATGGTGGCGTACGCTCCCACGGTCCATGGCTGCACAATGTTCAGCAGTGCATACGCTGCAGGCCAGCCAGGAGTGCCATTGCTGTCAGCCGTTCCGGGCGTTCCCCATGCTCGTGGAACTCCTCCCATCACCGTGACACCGGCAGTCTGCTCGAACCAGGTGATGATCTGGGACGCCAGTTGTGGATCTTCAATGTGATTGGTGTCATTGAAGCCAAAACCCCAGATCGAGACGAGTGGTTTTCCACCCTGATGAAGATAGGCAGGGCTGTTGGTGACGCCGAGATCGTTTACCAGATGCATCCAGTCCGTCTCGATCTGGCTGAGAACCTGGGCGTTGGTCATGGTGCTGTAGTCGCCCCGGCTGAGATCGTACTCGACCGCGAAGACACGGCCATTGTCCTGGGCCGCCGCTATCTCGTTCTTCAGGACAGTCTCATTCTCCGCGAGCTGGTTAGGAATCTCCGCGGTGAACCGTTGGACAAGTGCGCCGTCGATGCCGAACTCGCGCATCCAGGCGAAGTGAGCCTCAGTGGTCTGCTTGAAGAAGGAGGAAAACAGATAGCCTTGGTTTCCCTGCTCGGTCGTCATGCCGGGAACAGCACATTGTGAAACAGAAGGTAGCTGCGTGGTATCGGGATAGTTGACGACAGAGATGGTGGATGAGGTTGGAGCTACATAGTTAATGGTCCAGTGACTCCAGTTATTACCTGGGCTGCCATCGCCTGGGCAACGGAACCATCCCTGATAGCCAACCAGAACCTTGCCAATGATTGTAGAGGGATCAGCTGTTGCCTGCGCCTGCGCGTTGCTGGCCAGCAAAGCACTGGCTATGGCAGCTGGAAGACTGAGCCGACGAAGGGATCTCTTGAGGGAACTTCCGAAAGCGGAAAACAATAACATTGGAAACCTAATCCTTAGGTGGTAAATCATCCTGATAACACTGCTATTCCAGTTCAAACCCCTGGTACGTCAATCGTAGCGAGCCTCTCGCACCTTTTATAAGAGCGCTTAGTCTGGTCTGTGCTGTCATTCGATGCGTGGGAGAAGCCGAAACCTCGCATCGGTTCAGCATAAGGGGCTTCTAACTCGGTAAGAAGAAATAAAAGTAAAACGTATAAGTGGCGGTTCTGTTTAGGGCAACCGCAGTACAGACGTGCATCCTCGCGGCGGATCGCTCATCGATAAAGACAAGTTTCACTGTAGATGGGAGCAAAACATCGAAGCTCCAGCGGATACTCCCTTGTGCGCCTCTACAATGGGCGCAGGAGTAATCGATGCGCACACTGACCCTCGACCAGGTTGCCGCCCTCGCCGGGCTCGAAGCCCCGGCCAAACTGGCAAAGGTCCTTGGCCGCCCCGCGATCAGCCGTGTCTCCGGCCTCGACGATGCCACACAGGACGCGCTCGTCTTCGCGCAGGACGAGGCTTCGCTCGCGGCTGCACTCGCCTCTAAAGCTGGCATCATCCTCGCCCCGGGTGTGCTCGTCAGAGGCCACGCGGCGGAGAAAGACCCCCGCGTCCTCGCTGTCGAGTCGCCCAAGTACGCCTTTGCTCTCTGCGCCCGTGAACTGCGCCCCGAGACCGGCCTCGGCATACACCCCACCGCCTTTGTGGACGAGATGGCCAAGTGGGGCCGCCGTATCCGCGTCGGCGCCTGCGCCGTCGTCGAAGCGGATGTCATCATGGGCGATGACGTCACCATTGGCCCCGGCGCAAAGATACTGCGCGGCGTCGAGATCGGCAGCCGTGTCATCATCCAGGCAGGCGCGGTGCTCGGTTCCACTGGCTTCGGCTACGTCCGCAACCGCACCACAGGCGAGTACCTGCTTTTTCCACAGCAGGGCAAACTCGTCATCGAAGACGACGTAGAGATCGGCGCCAACACCACCATCGATCGCGGTGCGCTCGGCGAAACTCGCATCGGCAAGGGAACGAAGATCGACAACCTCGTCCAGATCGGCCACAACTGCCGCATCGGCCAGGACGTGGTCATCGCCTCGCAGGTCGGCATCTCCGGCAGCTGTGTGATTGAGGACGGCGCAATCCTCGCCGGACAGGTCGGCCTCGGTGACCACGTCACCATAGGCAAGGGAGTCATCCTTGGCGGACAGGGCGGCGTCTACCCCGGCAAGACCGTCACCGGAGAAGGCGAGATGTTCGCCGGCACCCCGGCCGAACCCGTCCGCGAGTTCCTCAAGACCATGGCCAAGGTACGCCGGCTGAAGTAAGACCCTTGACACACCCGATACAATAGAAACAGGGGCAAGAGCTGGTTCTCCGGCAGCAGAGCGCTGGGATAAGACCTCCGGAAGTCCATCGCTAACCTCAATCGGCTGCAGATTTTAGCCCGAAAATCCGGGGAGGGGAGCCCCCTGGGGATGCCAATCGTTGTCGTCGGCGGACACACCCGGAACATCGGCAAGACCAGCGTCGTCGCCGGCCTGATCGCTGCGCTGCCAGAACAGCGCTGGACAGCGATCAAGATCACGCAGTTCGGCCACGGTGTCTGCTCCGCCAACGGCGAGCCCTGTGACTGCGAGACTGCCGATCACACTATTGCCGTCTCCGAGGAGCGCGACCGCACCAGCGGCACGGACAGCTCACGCTACCTTGCTGCTGGTGCACTGAAGTCCTTCTGGGTGCGAACGCGCCAGGGCCAGCTTGCCGAGGCGATGCCGCGCATCCGCCAGCTGATCGCCGCTGCGGAAGATGCAGGCGGAACGGTGATTGTGGAGTCCAACAGCGTCCTGCGCTTCCTGCAACCAGACCTGTCGCTGAGCGTCCTCGACCCGTCCGTGACGGACTTCAAGGACTCCGCCAAACGCTATCTCGACCGCGTAGACGCGCTGGTAATGCCGGAAGGTGCGGACGTTGTCTCTGGCTGGGAAGGTGTCTCTGCAAGGCTGCTGGCGTCTAAGCGCCGCTTCGCCTTTCGCGCACCGCAGTACTGCACGCAGGAACTCGCCTCGTATGTGGCAGAAGAGCTCGCTAGATGCTCTGCACCGGCAGCTGCATCAGGTCGGTGACAGCCGAGACCTCGCGCTGCACGAAGGGTTCTGCGTAGCGCACACCCGCAAGCAGCCCATAGTGTCGCGCGGTCGAGAACATCCGCTCACGGATATCTGCCTCCGGCACGAACAGGCCAGCTCCAGCCGTCTGTTCGCCGTACTGCGAACGGTAGGCCAGCAAGGCCTGCTGACGCGTCTCGACATGCTCGGTGATGTCCACCACGAAGGTCGGCCGCACATCGGAGTACAGCGACGCGTAGATCACCTTGTACGGCCGATGCGGCGCACCATGCTCCGCTGGCAGGTCCAGCCGCGACAGTCCCGCGGCAAAGCAAGCTTCGTAGCCTAGAGTCGCCGTTGTGTAGTGATCAGGATGCCGCCCCTGCCAATACGGCAGAATGACCACCCGGGGCCGTAGCCGGCGCAGCACTGACGCAATCTTCAGGCGGTTTTCAAGTGTGTTCTGGACGTTGCCGTCAGGCAGATCGAGCGCCTCGCGATGGCTGACCCGCAGGATCTTCGCTGCGGCCTCAGCCTCGGCTGCACGCTCCTCAGCGGAGCCGCGTGTCCCAGCCTCGCCACGTGTCAGATCGAGTATGCCAGTTCGCCAGCCGAGCGACTGCTGCACCAGCAGAGTTCCTCCGCAGGTCTGCTCCACGTCATCGCGATGCGCTGCGATGGCGAGAATATCGACCTGGCTGGAGGTCCCGGTTAGCATGACGGTTGTTAGTTGGCTTCGTTGGTTAGAGCGTCCATGTAGGCCACATCCATCACGGTACCCTGAACGGTAACGTTGATGTTGTTCCGCTCTGAGCCATCAACAGTGTTGAAGACGTGGATCTGACCGCCGTATGCGGTGTAGATCTTATTCAAACTCTGGACCCAGCAGATACCAGTCATGCTGCCGTAGTAGTACTGGTTCTGGTTGGTGTTCGGAAACTGGACAGTTAGCAAAGTGCTGTTTGGCGTGACGGCGGGAATGATCTGCACCGGGCTCACAGGGCCGATATTGATCCAGGTTACCTTCCCGTCAGCCGTTGTTGCGTCGTTTGCGCTTTTCCAGCTTGGCGTGCTTGTGCCGGACGTGCCAGCCGTCTGGGCGACCTCAATGTTTGTGCCATCCGAGACCTCCTGGCCAACAGAGTACGCCGTGTTAGCGGCCCAGGAAGGTAGGACCGCGTTGCTGCCGCCGGCGAACGTAGAACCCGTTGTGAAACGGGTAAGGCAGTTGGTGTTCGCTGCCTGTGTCGTGCCGCCTGAGGCCGCCAGCGCCGCGCGCACGCCATTGGTGCACTGCGATGAGCCGATCCAGAGCGTGTTGTCGTCGGCGAAGAGCATCCTGGTGTGCGTGCCGTCTGAGATGCTGTAGGTGTTGTCGATCTTGTCCGTGGACAGGTTCAGCAACGTAAGGTTACCTGCGAATAGGCCGTTACCCTGCAACTGCTGTCCTGCCAGATAGAGATAATTGTTGTCGGCTATGGCGGTGGTGACACCGCCCGGAATCGGCACGGGATTGGCGACGGGCAGGCTCTCCATGGGTGAAGCGGCGCCGGAGCCGAGCGGATTTACTGTCGGTACATTCGTGTACTGCAACGCTGCCATCGACAGGAACGCCACACTGGCAGTCGTACCGCCGCACTCTGGTCCGCAGTTCTCAACGTACGCAGTGTTTCCGTCGAGCGAGAAGTAGACGTTGCTAGGACGGTCGTAGGTTCCGGCGACGGGAACCACGCAGTAGGTGGGCAGTAGCAACGGTTCGCAGTCAACGTAGCCCGGCGGCAGGACAGGCGTCGTCGTTGCAGGCAGCTTCACGATGCGATAAAGAGTATTCGAGTTACGTGCCATCGCGAGAACGACGGTGGCACCTGGATTCACTGCGACCTTATACACATTGGGTAAGCTGAAGGCATAGTTGGTGCCGCCTGTGGACATGATGAGCTGCCCCGATTGCTCAGCGGCGCCTGCGAAGATAATGCCGGCGGGAGTCGCGGAGGCAGAGGGAGCATTCGCACCAAAGGTTGCCACCGTGCCCGAGCTTGTTTCCTTACTGTAGTTAATTGTGGTCAGAGCGCCGTCGTTCAGCGAGTAGGCATATCCGGTCGTCTGTTCCGGATAGTTGATGATGCTGATCGGATCGCCTTCGGAATAACCGGAGATGGAGAAGTGGGTAATCGTGTTCTGAATATTGCCGCGAAGGTCGTTCTGGCCGTCGAGGATCTCGAGACCGCCGCCGGAGGTGCCGGTGGTGCTGAAGGCCGCGAGGACGCGAAAGAGCAGTCCGCTTGGAGGAGTAGGGCGACCTTCGGGGTTGAACTCCGGATGATAATAAAGAGGCCTCCGGCAGGCACCAAGCACCAGCGTAGACGCAGCCAAGATTAGGCCAGCAAAGAGCTGGGCTTTCACACTTCGAATCTTCAACGTGAACCACTCCAAACGGATGCGCTCGCCGCGCTGGGGACTGCTTACTCTTCTGACGAGTATATCAGGCAGACGTAAGCCAGATTTGCATCGACGCTGGCGGAAGGGTGTCCGCGCGGGGCTGCCGTTATACGATGGAGGTTACGCCGGAAGCCCAGTGCATTCTGACGACAGGCAAGGTTAGGAGAAACATGGAGTCCGCAGTCGACAAGCTCTTCGCCGGCGAAACGGTGCTGTGCGACGGTGCTATGGGAACGATGCTGTACAGCTGTGGTGTGTTCATCAACCGCTGTTATGACGAACTGAACGTCACGCAGCCAGAGACGGTGCGCAGTGTCCATGAGCTTTACCTTCAGGCCGGAGCGCAGGTGATTGAGACCAACACATTTGGAGCCAACGCGTTCCGTCTGGACGGGTTTGGCCTGCGCGACAAGGTAGAAGAGTTCAACCGCGCGGGCGCGGCGATTGCTCGTCAGTGTGTGCAGGCGATAGGAGAAAAGCAGGGCAACGTCGCGTATGTGGCGGGAGCTGTGGGCTCGCTGGGCCTGCGTCTGGAGCCGGCTGGCAAGACGACTCTCCGCGAGGCGCACGACGCGTTTGCCGAACAGATCCGCGCTCTGGCGGAGGGTGGCGTCGATCTTCTGGTGGCGGAGACGATGATGTCTGTTGCTGAGGCGGAGCAGGCTGTCCTCGCGGCCCGGAGTGTTGCGCCGCAGCTCAAGATTGCGGTGTTGATGACGGTCGATGAAGAAGGGAACTGCCTGGATGGCAGCAGCCCTGAGACCGCGGCCGAACGGCTTACCGCCGCGGGTGCAGATGCGGTTGGCTGCAACTGCAGCGTCGGACCCGCGACGGTGTTGAGTGTGATCGAACGGATGCGCGCCGTTACCGCGCTGCCTCTGGTGGCGATGCCGAATGCAGGCATGCCGCGGCAGATCGAAGGACGGAACATCTATCTGACTTCGCCGGAGTACATGGCGAGTTTTGCACGAAAGTTTCTTCGCGCAGGTGCGAGCTGGATTGGCGGCTGCTGCGGCACCACGCCGGAACATATCCGTGCTATGCGCGGAGCGTTGCGCGCCATGGGTGCCCAGGAGACGGGCGAGGCTGCATCCAGGGCCAGTGCGAACGGCGTTGGAGACGTGGACGCTGGAATCGAGCCGAAGCCGTTTGCAGAACGCTCGGGCATTGGCCGCCGCATCGCTGACGGCGAGTTCGTGACGATGGTGGAGATCGTTCCGCCGAAGGGTTTTGACTGCTCCAAAGAGGTTGCTGGCGCTGCGTTGCTGGCGCAGCATGGAGTGCATGTCATCAACGTCCCGGACTCTCCGCGAGCGAGTGCGCGGATGAGTGCGCAGAGCCTGTGTGTACAGATTCAGCAACAGGTCGGCATCGAAACAGTGCTGCATTACACCTGTCGCGACCGCAATATACTGAGCATTCAGAGCGATCTGCTCGGTGCCGCTTCGCTGGGATTGAAGAACATCCTTTGCCTGACGGGCGATCCTCCGAAGATGGGCAACTATCCGGATGCGACACCGGTCTTCGACGTCGACGCGATTGGGTTGGCAAACATCGTGCGCGGTTTGAATCACGGCCTCGATATCGGCAAGAAATCGATTGGCGGTTCAGCGGGATTCACGATCTCTGTCGCTGCGAATCCCGGCGTTGCAGACATCGATCACGAAGTGCGCCGGTTCGAGCATAAGGTGGAAGCGGGTGCGGAGTTCTGCATTACGCAGCCCGTGTTCGACCTGAAGCTGCTCGAGCAGTTCCTGCGGCGCATTGAGGGCTTTCGGATTCCAGTGATTGCCGGCATCTGGCCTTTGACGAGTCTGCGTAATGCCGAAGTTCTAAAGAACGAACTTCGCGTCTCGATGCCGGACACAATCCTCCAGCGGATGGCCGCCGCGCCGAACCGCGAAGCGGCGCTTGCGGAGGGGTTGATCATTGCGCGTGAGATGCTAGCGAGTGTTCGCGGTGATGTGCAGGGTGTCCAGGTGAGCGCCCCGTTTGGCAAGTACTCGGCTGCGCTGGATGTGCTCGCAGTTCTCGGAGAGGAGGCCTGATGGCCAGCTTTGAAGATCAGCTTGCAGAGTTAGAGAAAGTCGTCGAACGGCTCGAGCGCGGCGAACTGTCGCTCGAGGAGAATGTGAGCCTGTTCGAGCGGGGAATGCATCTGTCACACGCCTGCAAGCAGGAGCTCGATCGCGCAGAGAGCCGCATTCAGGTGCTACTCGACCCGAAGGAGGACGGCCCTCATCGTGTCGAAGATCTGCAGGTTGAAGATGAGGACGAGTCTTACGAGAACGAGTACGACGACGGTCGTCTTTAGCGGTCGCGTGTGGTGACGAAGGTTGGAACCCACAGCAGCGCGCGCTTGTACTCGTTCTCAGGCAGGTCGGCGATGGACTGGCGCGCAGCCTCTGCGTAGGCGCAGGCTGTGTCCATTGCATAGGCCAGTGAGCCGTGGCGCTGCAGAATCTCCAGAATGTCGGTGTGCGCAACGCGCGCGAAGCTGCGGTCGGCCAGTACCGTACGAATCGCCTCGCGGTCGGCGCCGGTTCCGCGCTCCAGTGCGTGAATGACAGCCAGTGTTGCTTTGCCTTCGCGAAGGTCGCTCGCGGCAGGCTTGCCGAGCACGTCGTCGGTTGCTGTGAGGTCGAGCACGTCGTCGACGATCTGGAAGGCAAGTCCGAGGTTTCGTCCGTATTCGCCGAGCGTCTGCTCGTGCGGAGAGTCCTGTTCGGGCTCGACTGCGCTAAACGGTACAGGGTTTGCGATCACCGCGCCAAGTCGCATCGAGACCTGGAAGAGGCAAGCCGTTTTGCGGTAGATGAGGTCGAAGTACTCTTCCTCGTTGATCAGGTGGCCGAGCTTTTCCATCTGCAGCAGCTCGCCTTCCACCATCTGCTGAGTGAGCGAGATGAGCAGGTCGAGGATGCGGAAGTTCCGCTCTTCGAGAGCAGTCTGGAAGGCCTGCATGTACAGCCAGTCACCGGCGAGGACGCACTTGGCGTTTCCCCAGGTGGTGTTGGAGGACGGTCTTCCGCGGCGGGTCGAAGCCTCATCGATGATGTCGTCGTGAACCAGCGTTGCGGTGTGCAGCATCTCGACGACCGCACCGAGGCGGATGCGAGCCTCACTATCAGACTCTAGCGCTTTTGCTGCAAGCAGGAGAAGCATGGGGCGGATGCGCTTGCCGCCGCCGGACATCAGGTAGTTGGCGATGTCGGTTACGACGGAGACGGGCGAGTCTGCCTGTCTGCCGAACTCTCGCTCGATGGCGGCAAGATCGCCTTTGAGAAGGTCAAAGACCTCAGTTGCCGACGCGATGGAGATTGTGCTCACGTAACTCCAAGACTATCAGGGTTTGTGGCTCGAGCGCGAGACGCTGTCAACAGCAGCACTGACGCGGATTTGCGTCGGGTACATGCTAGTTGGAGCGAAAGTTCGTGAACTGGAGGTCAATTCCAAGATCCTTGCCGCGGAGCATGGACATGATCTGCTGCAGCGTGTCGCGGTCCTTGCTGGTGACGCGAACGGTATCGCCCTGAATGCTGGCGTTTGCCTTCAGTTTGGAGTCCTTGATGATCGCCACGATCTTCTTCGCCGGCTCGGACGCGATGCCTTGCTTGAGCTTGACCTTCTGGCGGACGGAGGAGTTGGATGCAGGCTCAATCTTCTCGTACTCGAGGTTCTTGAGAGAGACGTTGCGCTTGACCAGCTTCTGGCCAAGGATCTCGATGACGGCCTTGAGTGTGTACTCGTCCTGGCTGGCGAGTTGGATGGCCTCTTCCTTCTCCAGCGCAATAGTGGACTTCGAGTTCTTGAGGTCGAAGCGCGCGTTGACTTCCTTCGTTGCCTGATCGATGGCGTTCTTTACTTCCTGGATCTCTACCTTGCTGACGATGTCGAAGCTGTTATCGGCTGCCATGTGTTCCTCAATTCCTTTCGGGGTCTCGCCCGTTTTCTATCGGATGCTTATTATGCCGGAAGTGCAACTGCAAAGCGCTCACGCAGAGTTCGCAATGAGCCTTGTGTTGAGTTAGGGCGTTGTTGTCGGGAATAATCGGTGGAAATTTTCGGTTGTCTGCGCGGCGAGGGCAGGCGGGGTGGTGCCGCGGAGGTTGGCGACGAACTGGGCCGTGATGGCTGTGTGTGCGGGCTCGTTGCGCTGGCCGCGTAGCGGGATGGGCGCCAGGAACGGGGCATCGGTTTCTACCAGGATGCGGTCGGCGGGCGCGGTGCGGGCGACCTGCTGGATGGTCGCCGACTTCGGGTAGGTGACGTTGCCGGCGAAGGAGAGGTAGAAGCCTAGCTCCAGCGAGCGCGCGGCCTGCTGCTCGTTGCCGGAGAAGCAGTGCATGATGCCGGGAAGACCGTGCGGTTGCCAGTGCTGCACGAGGAGCCGCAGAAGGTCATCCCAAGCGTCTGCTGGCTCGTACTTCGCCTTGGCTGCGGGGATGGCTAGCTCTGAGGTTCGGCAGTGGATGGTGATGGGCTTGCGTACGGCTGCGGCGATCTCCAGTTGGGCGATGAAGGCTGCCTGCTGCGCGGGGATGTCCGGGTTGTCGAGGTGGTAGTAGTCGAGGCCGATCTCGCCGATAGCGATGCAACGCGGGTCGGCGGAGAGGCGGGCGAGTTTTTCCAGCGCTGAGGGGGTGGCCTGGTGGGCCTCCTGCGGGTGGATGCCGACGGTGGCCCATACCTGCGTTCCGCTGGTTGGACTCTGGTGGGCGATCTCCAGTGCGCGGTGCATGGTGTCCGGGCCGTCGCCGATGCCGATAGCGAGCAGGGTGGTGACGCCTGCGGCGGAGGCGTTGGCGAGCACCTGTGGGAGGTCTTTGTAGTCGTCGAGATGGCAGTGGCTGTCGATGAGCATATGTGGTGTGGTGGGGGCCTCCCCTCCCGTACTTTTGAAGGTAAGATCCGCAGCAGAAAAGGGTTAGCGGTGGACTTGCGAAGGTCGTATGCCGCCGAGACAGCCTTTGGCCGACTGAACTCTGTCCGTTTGGTTTTGCCCCTACTTTGATTGTACCGAAGTCGGCGTGGGTTTTATCCGCGCGCAAGTGATTGAACTGACGGCGATTAGGTCGGGTGGGGGCTTGACAGGTTTGGGAGCAGAGGGACGAGGCGGTGTCGGAGAGCTGGCGAGGAGGGTTAGGATGTTTGCGTTCGACCGTTTGCGTTCGACGAGGGAGCGTTATGGACACGATGAATCGGCGGGATGTGTTGGCAGGGCTCGCGGCTTTGGCGGCTCTGGGAGCGACTGGAGCTGAGGCGCAGGAGGCGGGTGGGGAAGATCTGTCGGTTTGCCAGGTGTTCCGGTTCAGCGAGATGACGGAGAAGCCCTCTGCAAATGGGGGATGGAGTCGCGCGGTGACGAAGGGGACGCTACCGACAGGGGAATTTGTGGAGTGTCATGAGACGATGCTTCCAGCAGGGCAGATGCCGCATCCGCCACACAGGCACCCTAACTCGGAGTTTCTGCTGATCCGCGAGGGGAAGCTGCAGTATCTGCACGACGACGTTGCCGATCCGAAGCCGATTGGGCCGGGGGATGTCGTGTTCACGGCTTCGAACCGGCTGCATGGGCTGAAGAATATTGGCGATGGGCCGGCGTTGTACTTTGTGGTGTCGGTGAGCAAGCAGTTGTTGGTTTAGGTAGGGAATAGGGAGTAGAGAAAGGGGCTGAGGATGGCGGTGAATCGGCGGGAGGTGCTAGCAGGGATGGGTGTGCTGGCGGCGATGGGCGTGGCTGCTGGGCATGCGCAGAGTGGCGCGGTGAGTGCGGGTGTCGATACGGACAAGGCCGGTGGAGATTTTGCGGGTGGGTCGAAGGTCTTCAAGATGAGCTCGGCGGAACGGACGAAGCTGCCGAACGGCGGTGAACGGCTGAATGGGTTTATGGGAACGCTTGCAACCGGCGAGGTGGCCGGGATGCATGAGAGCTGGACGCCGGCAGGGACACCTGCTCCTGCGCTGCACAGGATTACGCACTCAGAGATGATTGCGGTGTTCGAAGGCGAACTGGAGTTTGAGCACGATGGGAAGAAAGAGCGTGCTGTCGCGGGCGATGTGATCTATGTCGCATATGGAACGACGCATGCGATCCGCAATGCAGGCGACGGGACGGCACGGTACATGGTGTTTCAGGTGGGGAAGTAGCCAGCGGATATTTTTCTGTGGGCAGGAGAGACTGTCATCCCACTCATCCACCCCAGCGAGCAAAATCACTCGCCGGGAACCCCGGCATGCCGACGATGGAGCTGTCGTCATGAGTGGGGCACCCGGTAGCGGTCTTTTTCCTGGACAATGTAACTCCTTGCCTGGGCGAAGGGTGTTGAGCTTAGACTCGGCAATACAATTTTGCGCAAGGAGGGCAGATGCCCAGACAGATTGTGTTCACTCCGAATGCAGCGAAGCCGCCTGCGATGTACAGCCAGGCCGTGAAGGCTGCGGGACTGGTGTTTGTGTCCGGCACAGCACCCCACGATCC
>CAJCIM010000119.1 GCA_903970395.1 Acidobacteriaceae bacterium | reverse complement strand
CACCCCTGGCTGGGCGCGAGGCGCTGCGGCTGGACTTCAACGAGAACACGTTTGCGCCTTCACCGCGTGTGATGGAAAAGCTCAAGACTCTGACGGCTGAGTCGATGACGGTGTATCCAGAGCGGCATGGCGTGGAAGAGATTGTGGCGAAGCACTTCGGGCTGGAGAGTAACCAGATCCTGCTGACGAACGGCGTGGATGAGGGCATCCATCTGCTGGCTTGCGCGTTTCTGGACGAGGGCGACGAGGCGATGATCTGCACGCCGACGTTCTTTATGTATGACGTGTCGATCAGCATGATGACATCGAAGCTGAAGCGTGTGCAGACGGATGACTCGCTGGAGTTTCCGTTTGAGCGGTTCATGGAGGCGATCACTCCGAAGACGAAGCTGATTATTGTTGCCTCGCCAAACAACCCGACCGGCGCGACGGTGAGCCGCGAGCATCTGCTGGCGATTGCGAAGGCCGCTCCGCAGGCAGTGCTGATGGTGGATGAGGCGTACTTCCACTTCTATGGCGAGACGACGATGGGCGATATCGCGGACGTGCCAAACCTGATTGTGGCGCGGACGTTTTCGAAGGCCTATGGGCTGGCGAATCTGCGGATCGGGATGTTGGCCGGCGATGCGCGGCTAATTGGGTTTCTGCGTAAGGTGAGATCTCCATACAACGTGAATGGCGTGGCTCTTGCAGTGCTGCCGGATGCCGTGGCTGACGATGCGTACATCCACTGGTATGTAGACCAGGTGCATGCCGGGCGTGAGAGGATCTTTGCGGCTCTGAAGGAGCTTGGCGTGCGGACGTGGCCGAGTGCGGCGAACTTTGTGCTGATGGATATTGGACCTCGACATAAGGAGCTTTGCGCGAAGATGCGCGAGCACGGCGTGCTGCTGCGTGACCGCTCGGCCGATCCGGGATGCGATGGATATGTGCGCATCACGGTTGGCGTGGAAGAGCATGTGACGCGTGGAATTGCTGCGCTGAAGAAGGCGCTGGCAGAGATGCAGTGGACACCTGCTGAGGGGCGCGGGCTATGATGTCGGAACGGAAAAAGCTGCGGCTGCTCACGCTGGTTGTGCCGTGGCTTGTGTTTGGGGCCTTTCTGTTGTCGCTGCGTTTGAACGGTGTTTGGCTGAAGTTGCTGGTTGCAGGGTTTGCGGTGGCGATTGTTGCGCTGCTGGTGTATGTGGTGTTGCAGATGGTGAAGCTGAAGCGGAGTGCACGATGAGTGATGTGGTGAAGGAAGTGGGCGTGGATGTGGGTCCCGGCGAGACTGCGCGTATTGGCGTAATTGAGCGAAACACGCTGGAGACGAAGATCTCGCTGCGGCTGAATGTGGATGGTACCGGGCAGTACACGGTGAGCACGGGCATTCGGTTCTTCGACCACATGCTGGAGAGCTTTGCGAAGCATGGCGGGTTCGACCTGACGCTGAAGTGCGTGGGCGACCTGGATGTGGATCAGCACCACACGGTTGAGGATGTCGGCATTGCGCTGGGTGAAGCCTTCGCCGAAGCTCTTGGAGACAAGCGCGGGATTCTGCGCGCTGGGTACTTTGTGATGACGATGGATGAGACTCTCGCGGTGTGTGCGGTGGACCTGTCGGGGCGTGTGGCTTGTGTTGTGGATGATGCGCTAACGGATCGGCTGGTTGGTGATTTGGTAACAGAACTCATCCCTGACTTCTTCGATGGGTTTGCGCGTGGCGCGAAGTGCAATGTGCATGTGAAGACGATGTATGGGCGGAATAACCATCACAAGATTGAGGCCATCTTCAAAGCGTTTGCGCGTGCGATGCGCGGGGCTTGCAGCAAGGACGAGCGGATGAAGGAGTTGCTGCCGAGTACGAAAGGGTTGCTATGAGCGAGATAAGGTCATGGCGTAAAGCGGCGGCGAAAACCTGCGTCCTCCTCGTCATGCTAAATCCTCTTTATTTTCTGATTGCGATCAATTCGCTACGCCACTGGCATTGGTCGAATATTGTTTGGGGCAACTGCATTGGCGTCGGAGTTTTGGTGGGGCTCATCTCGCTTATATGTGGCCTCCTTGGACCAACCCCACGACGCTGGCCTTTGATCGTCGCTGCGTGCGGTGAAGCTTTTGTCTGGTGGTTCATGGCGGTGGGTCTATGATTGCCCTAATCGACTACAAAGCGGGCAATCTTACGAGCGTTGTGAAGGCGCTGCGGTTTCTTGGTGCTGACGATGTTGTCGTGACGCAGAAGCCTGATGATGTGCTGCGCGCGGAGAAGGTTGTGCTTCCCGGAGTGGGGCACTTTCGAGCTACTCAGTTGCTGGAGGATGTGCGTCTCACGCAGGCGGTTCGTGAGGCCGTCGCGAAAGGTGCGCCGTTTCTGGGGATCTGTGTTGGGTTGCAGTGGTTGTATGAAGGATCGACAGAGGCTCCGGAGACTGCGGGGTTTGGGCATTTCAGCGGACAGTGTGAGCGGTTCCCTGCTGAGTTCGAAGGGGCTGAGTTGAAGTCGCCGCATGTGGGTTGGAACTCGCTGGAGGATGTGCGTGCGGATTCGCGGCTGCTGCGTGGCGTGGAGCCCGGGAGCTTTGTGTATTACACGCATAGCTGGCGTGCTCCGGTGAGTGCGGACACGGCGGCGAGCACGATGTATGGCGGTGCGTTTACGGCGGCGGTTGAGCGCGGGAATGTGATGGGTGTGCAGTTTCATCCGGAGAAGAGTGCTGAGACCGGGTTGAAGGTGTTGCGGAACTTTCTGGAGTTGTAGAAGCAGGGCCGAGAAGAAGATCCTTCGCTGAGCTCAGGATGACAAAGTAAGGTTTGGTGACATTTCTATGCTGACGAAGAGGATTATTGCCTGCCTGGATGTGCGCGGTGGGCGTGTAGTGAAGGGGATACAGTTTCTGGATATCGTCGATGCGGGCGATCCGGCGGAGCTGGCGCATCGGCATGCTGCGGCGGGGGCAGATGAGATTGTGCTGCTCGATATTACGGCTACGCATGAAGGACGCGGGACGTTGATCGATACGGTGAAGCGGACGGCTGCGACTCTGTTTGTGCCGTTCACGGTTGGTGGTGGAATCCGCAGTGCTGAGGATGCGGAGGCGGTGTTTACGGCGGGTGCGGATAAGGTGTCGATCAACAGCTCCGCGATTGCGAGGCCTGAGCTGATTGGGGAGATTGGTGCGAGCTTTGGGGCGCAGGCGGTGATTGTCGCCATTGATGCCAGGCGCGGTGAGCGTGGTGTTAGCGATGCTGAGGTGTATGTGAGCGGTGGTCGCAAACCTACGGGACGAGGCGTGGTTGAGTGGGCTAAAGAGGCGGAGCAGCGTGGTGCTGGCGAGATTCTGCTGACCTCTATGGATACGGATGGAATGCGCAATGGCTTTGACTGCGAGCTGACGCGCGCGGTGAGTGAGGCTGTGCAGATTCCGGTGATTGCGAGTGGTGGTGCTGGAAGCGCGGCGCACTTTGCCGAGGTGTTTACGGTGGGTAAAGCAGATGCTGCGCTTGCGGCGAGCATCTTTCATTTTGGCGTTACGGATTCGCGGGCGTTGAAGGCTGAGGTGGCAGCGGCCGGGGTTCCGATGCGGCTTCCCTGCTAGCTCAGTAGTTCGTTCGGGCATCGTTCATTCCACCTTAGCGACGATGAAGCTGTCGCGAAGATGGGGCACCCAGCACCTGTGTGAACACTTAGGCACCCCCACCCCACCCCTCCCGTATTTTTTGCGGGTTCGATCTTTGGAATCAGTGAGTTGGCCGATCGTTAGCCGCTATGATCCTGATTCGGGAGACCTTAGCGGCAAGATATTGCAACCAAAGCGGTTAGAGGCAAGGAGTAGTCGGTAGTGAGTTAGGAGTAGTGAGAGGCCCCTCATTCAAGTATAGGAGATGCGAATGGAGAAAGTGCTTTTGCTTTTTGAGGGATTAGCGGTTTGGTTTATTGGGTTTGCGGGTGTCAAGGGCGGTCTGGGGGCTTGACACGGCTTTGAGGGAGACGGCGCTGGTTGGCGGTGAGCGATGGGAATGAAGCTCCTGATCTACGAGGTCTGGGTGCGGTTCGTCACTGCTTTTGCCGATGATGCTGGTATCTTTTCCCCATTACACCACCCATTCCTGTACTGGAAAGGTTGATCCTCATGTGCTGTTGTTTCTCATTCTTCTGTTGTTGCTTTGGTTGGGACTACGCCCATATCTGCCCCCACCACCATCACGGGTGCGGTGGGGGCCTGCTTGGCTCACTCGGCAACGGTATTTAAACTCTAACCCCTCAACTTTCGTTGAGCGGTTTTTGTAGTCTTGCATTGCCGGTAAAGAAGTGTGGGCCCTGACAGGATCTTCTGGTGGACAGTTCGGAAGCGGGCAGGCGACGGTGATGCGGTCGCGGCGCCTCCGGTTTTGCTTAAGGGGTGGGGATAGTGGGCTGTGGGATATGAGTTACTGGCGTGAGGAAATGGCAGATAAGACAACATCGTATCGCGAGGCGTTGCGCAATGTGGCGCAGGCTCGGCAGATGGCTAAGGTCGCGCAGGACGCGGGGATTCAGCGGGAGAGTTTGTATCGTGCGCTGTCTGAAGATGGGAATCCGACACTGGAGACATTGACGGCTGTGCTGGAGGCTCTGGGGTTGCGGTTGGCGGTGGCTTCACGACATAACGCGGCCTAGCGGGGATTTTTATACCTACGGGCTGGCAAGTTCTCGAACTGCGGCGTATACCTTATCTACTTATTCGTGGAGGGCATCCATGGCAGACGTTAAGAAAGTCTCCGAGACAGTAGTCAGGGCCCCAGTACAAGATGCAACGAAGGTGACAGCGAACAGAGAGACTCCGCCTGCAAAAAAAGTGCTGGATGAGACCAGCACCCTTGGCAAACTTGCCGATGATGTGAAGCCGGCGGCGCCGCCCAGCAATGCCGATGGCGATTTTGCTTCCAGCGGTCCGGTCTGGTGGGTAGGCCTGAATAACGATCAGACGCAAAACCTCGAGGCCGTGCTGGGGGCTGGCGGCGCTCTTCTGGCGACCGCAACAGGGCCATTGTGGCCATTTGTCGGAGCAGCGATCGGGGCTGCCGTTGGATACATCGAGTTGGTGAACAAGTTCGGCGGATCAAACGGCGTGGATATCAACGGAGTGGTTGGAACCGAGGGGCTGATCGTGACTCCCCGCGTGGGGAAGGTTTATGCCGACCTGATCCAGGCGGCGCGCATGGTGGTGTCCGGGCGCACGATCGTGGACTTCCTGATCATTGCCTCTGCCGACGTGCCTGCACTGGGTGCAACGCTGGGCATTCCTGTGGTGGCTAGTGTTCTCACGCTGCTGGAGGCCGGCAACCCTCTCGGTTGGGCGCTCTCCGGCGCGCTGGGATTCGCCATCGACAAGCTCGAAGCAGCGCCCGATCCGAATCAGCATGGCCATATATGGGCGAACCGGGATACACCGGCGCAGTGGGAGAGCTTCATTCTGGCGCAGGTTGCGGCGGGCAACAAGGTGTCGCTGCTCTCGTGGCAGGGTCTCTTTTCGGCTCAGAATGGCGGAGGGAACGATGTCTACGCCAACAGGCCGCAGGTTGGAGACTGGGAGACCTGGACGCTGATCGATAACACCGATGGCACCGTCAGCTTCGAATCCTTTAATGGAAACTACCTTAGCGCGCAGCTGGGTGGCGGGACTGCGTTGTATGTGAACCGCACCACCATCGGCACCTGGGAGAAGTTCTATCTGGTTAATCTTCCTGATGGGAAAGTGGCGCTGAAGACACATGATCTGGGGAAATTTGTTAGCGTGCAGCAGTAATGGATGGGCACCCCTAAATTGCTCAGGCTCTTGAGCGCTTTGAGAAAGGAACTACAGTGCTGTTTCCTACCCACAAAGTATCTGGTGGAGGGCTGCTACTTTTCAGACGCGCAAACTCAATAACGTTGTTCCGGCCCTCGAAATAACCTGCAGGCAAACTCGCCAACATTTCTAAGTCTGTCACCGACAACCCTATGTGGTTAGGCACCATTTCTAGAGGCATCACTTTCTCTTCGACGATTAGATCAATCGTTCTTTTGAGCAAGCGTGGCCGCTCTGGCACACGGTCACTGTCCCCGGGTTCAGATTTTGCTCCCCACCTTATAGATCGACGCTTAAACAAAGAGACCTTTTGGTCGTCATCGATAAGTTCGAGCGCGTGCAGACGCATGATAATTGCCGCGCCCGAAACACCCCAACGGCTTTTGAGAATTAATAGGTCATCTAAAGTCGGGGGGATTCGAACTTCTCTGGCAAAGGTTTCAGCTGGAAGCAGTAAAGCACCAGCAAAACGGTGGGCCTGTTGCTCGATTAATTTGTGACGCTCACCGTCGGTAGGCCGTTCAATGTACCGATGGAAAATCGCGTGCCCCAACTCATGGGCCAAATCGAAGCGACTCCTGTAGCCGTTATCTTTGTCAGCCGACAACAAAATAAATGGCCGATCAATCTCATAACTCCACCCGGAAAATCCTTCGATTTGCGCAGCTCCGGTCTCCTCACGCACCAAAATCACGCCTGCGCCTTCAGCAGCGAGCGCGAGATCCTGTATCACCGAAGTTCCGAGACCCCATAGCCTCCGGCACTCACTTGCTGCAAGCTCGATATCTTCAGAAGTGATCTGTTCCGGAACGGTGTAATGACGTTCGGGTAAATTCACATCCGGGTAATCGACAAATTCACCAAGAGAGATTGCAACGTCTTGGGCCCATTCGAGGCGCGCGGATAGCATTTCTCGTGCGGCTACGTGTGCGGAGGCATTGCTACGAAAAAGCGGGCTTCCGAGTTTTTTAGAGATCGGTCGAGTAAACCACTCTGGTGTCACGCTCACCACGGTGGCGAGACGTGAAAGCGTGTCGTGCTCAGGTGCTTGTGCGCCTGAACGCCACTTGCTCACGGTGGCAGTCGACACTCCAACCATAGTAGCGAGTTGAACCTGACTGAGGCGACGTGCAGCCAGCACTTGTGCTAACCGGTCACTTTGAAAGCTTTGTACTCCGCTGCGGCTCATTGCATGGTTCCATCTTTTGTTACCTTCTCGCGAATGTTCTTCTTTAACTTTGGTCGTGCTAGATCATTCTGTACCGAAACCGGCTGGTCGTAGCGCAGGATGAACCTTTCCAGAGGCTCCCTGAAGAGCCACCGCCGGAAGTTGGGGTCAGGTACAGCCACTTCGATTGTCACGGGCGTATCAGGCTGGATACGAAGTGAGTTCGCAAAGCTTGCCACGAAGAAAACCACCGCCTCGGTTGGTTCTGCATACTCCGAAAATAGGGCCGGCTGCACTAATGGCTCAATTGCCTTGTTGGCCATTGAAAGTTCCACGCGTCGTTTACTGCGTCGAGCGTTGTTCCACAGCCGATCCTTGGCGTTGAACCTTCCGACATTAAACACTCCAACGCGCCCAGTTACGATCACATTGCCTTGGATCGGGGTAGGTGCTGCGTTGTTCGCAGCGAGTGCGTTGTGGAAAGTCTCATTCATATGAAAGTGGCGAAGGTGGCCTACGACGTGAGATAGATGTCCGTCGTGCATTCCACGAGAGGCAGCAAATGCGCGCTGTGCACCCACAATGAACGCTTCCTCTATACCCAACACAAGCTGCCGAGAAATACTCTTCAGCAGAAGATCAGGAATGGTTTCTTTCTTCGGCACGGCCACTAGGATCCTCCGATCAAAGTTTCCCTATCAGGGATAATACCCTTGAAATATTTCGTTATGCAATACGAAATCTGAGGAAAACTCAGTAATACCTTTCTCGTTTCTTCAAAGAGAGCAGCTAGGCCGGAAGCTCGAGCTGTTCGGCGGGATCGTCGCCTGTGGGGTGGAAGTGGGCTCGGCAGCGGGCTTCGTAGAGGCCTGCGGCGCCTACGACTACCAGTTCCCTGCTCTGGCCGAGGCGCTGGGTGTGGATGGCGGCCTGGCCGCAGACCATGCAGACCGCCGAGAGCTTGGTGACCTTATCGGCGAGGGCCATCAGGTTGGGGACGGGGCCGAAGGGCTCGTTGGAGAAGGTGGTGTCGAGGCCGGCCATGAGGACTCGTTTGCCGAGGGCGATGAGTTCGAGCGCGAGTGGGATGATGTGCTCGTCGAAGAACTGGACCTCGTCGATGCCGATAACTTCGATGTCGTCGAGCTGCGGGTAGAGGTGCTCGCGGAGGCGGTCGGTGGTGGCGACGGTGGTGGCGTCGTGGGTCTGCGAGCTGTGGCTGGCGATGGAGGTGCGGTGGTAGCGGAGGTCGATGTCCGGCTTGTAGCAGGCGACGCGCTGGCGGGCGATGCGGGCGCGCTTGAGGCGGCGGATGAGCTCCTCGGATTTGCCGGAGAACATGGGGCCGGTGATGACCTCAAGGACGCCAGGCTGCTGGCTGCACGGCGCGGGGTTTGTGTCGGAGTGCGGATGGGTGGAGGAGTCGGACATCGTGGGGTCAATCGTAGCGAAGCTGTGGCGGTGGATAAACGGGGGCGGAAGGCAGAGAAGTAGAAGAGTAGAGGGTAGAGAACGGCTGCGGGAAGAGTTTGTGGTGGGACGGAAACAGTCGGGGCTGCGACGAATGTGTGGGCGTATGCTGGTGGTGCAACTTCTTAAATGGGGGTGCAGGAGGAAGAGACTGATGCGTTTTAACGGTTTGATGGTGTGCGGCGTGGCCGCGTGTGCGATGACGATGGGTGTGGGACAGATGCAGGCCCAGGATGCTGCGCCGGCGGCTCCGGCGAAGACACCCAAGGAGATCAAGGTTCCACTGAAGAACAGCACCGGCGGCGATAGCGGGTATGTGACCTTCAAGACCGTGAAGAAGGGCGTAAAGGTGACCGTTCACCTGGAAAATGTTGCGTTTGGGCCGCATGGCGTCCACGTTCACGAGCATGCCGTTTGTGATGCGCCGGACTTCAAGACCGCGGGCGGGCACTTCAACCCCGACGGGAAGCACCACGGCTACATGAACGCGGACGGCCACCACAACGGCGACCTGCCTTCAAGCGTGACGGTGGGCGAAGATCACAAGGGCGAGGCTAGCTTTGTGCTGACGTCAATCTCGCTGGACCGCAGCGCGCCGAACTCCCTGATGCTGAATGGCGGGACGAGCGTGGTGGTGCATGAGCATGCCGACGATGAGAAGACCGATCCGAGCGGGAATTCCGGCAACCGGCTGGCTTGTGGAGTGATTCATTATTAAAGGCAGCGAGTAGAGAGTAGAAAGAGGCAAAGGCAACCCCAATGTGGTTTCGTTGCCACATTGGGGTTGCGGAAGGTGCTGAATTCAGTAGAATTACGGAATTACAAGGCCGTTCCCTGCTTCCTGCTGTCGATTCCCTGCTTTAACGGAACTGTTATGAGGGGCGTTGCGTATGGAACAACATGGCGACGGCAGCAGTTTCGGCGATGTTGCAGCGGGAGGCAAGGACGGGCTGGCGGAGTGTGCCGCGTCCGGTACGACCCGCTGGAGATCGTGTAGCAAATCGAGCTACAGACCCCACAAGGGCCCAGGAACAGGATTCGGTTCCGGAGCGCGCGTGCCATCAGGAGGTTCGACCCGTCATGCCGAGGTCGTTCCAGCAGTTGGACCCCGAGCCGCTCGATCCACGGACGAGTGCAGGGGCAGTGCAGGCGGCGGGCCAGGCGGCAGCAAGTCCGGAGCGCGCGGCTGCGCTGGCGGAACAACGCGAGATGGCCGACCTGGCGGCTCGATGCCTGGCGGGCGATGCGGCAGCGTGGGAGAAGCTCGCGCGTACGCAACATCGCCGGATCTATGGGATCTGCTACAGGTTTACGGGTTCACAGAGCGACGCCGAAGACCTGACGCAAGAGGCGTTTTTGAAGATGTATCGCAACCTGGCGAGCTTCGACCCCACGAAGGGCGGCTTTACGACCTGGTTGACGACGCTGACGCGCAACCTGCTGGTGGACAACTACCGGCGGTCGCGGATGGACCGGGCGAGCGATTCGCTGGACGAAACGTACGACGGCGAAGACGATGGAATGACGCGCGGCGACCGGCTGGCAGATGGCGGCAAGACGCAGGAGCAGTTGGTGAGCGGAATGCAACTGCGGACGCAGATTCAAGAGGCGTTGAAGCAGGTATCTCCGGAGTTGCGCGAGGCGGTGATTTTGCGCGATCTGGAAGATATGGATTACAAAGATATCGCTGAGGTTCTGGGTGTACCGCAGGGCACGGTGAAGAGCCGTATCAGCCGCGGACGCGCTGAACTGGCAAGGCTTTTGAAACGTATAGAAGGGCAGGTGATGTGAGTGGCGAACATGACCCAATTCGAGGAATTTGACGAACGGTTCGGCATGAACGACGACGGACCGATAAGCTGTGCGATCTGTGAGGCGATGTTGCCCGAGGCCGTGGACGGAACGCTGACGGAGGCAGAGCAGCGAGCGTTTGACAGCCACATCGTCTGCTGCTCGCCCTGTGCGCAGGAGTTGGCCGAGGCCCAGCGCGGCGCGGCGTGGCTGTCGATGCTGAAGAGCAAGACGCCAGAGCCGCCGGCTGGCATGCTGGAGCGGATCCTCGCGGAGACGACCGGCGTTCCGATGGAGATGCCTGTGGCGGCAGCTGTGCCCGCGATGCCGGAGTTTGTGGAGCCGGTGTGGAACGCCCCGAAGAAGTCACAGGGCGGTTGGAGCATGCGCTGGGCTGAGACGCGGATGAAGCTGGGCGATATGTTCTCGCTGGGCAATGCAGCGATGCTGCTGCAGCCGCGGCTGGCAATGACGGCGGCGATGGCGTTCTTCTCGCTGGCGCTGACGCTGAACCTGATGGGAGTGCGTGTGCACGATCTGCACGCCAGCGACTTTACGCCGAGCGGCATCAAGAGAAACCTTGCTGACGCTGGGGCGACCGCGACACGGCAGTTTGAGAACATGCGCGTGGTGTACCAGATGGAGTCGCGCATGAATGAACTGCGCGGCAACGGACAACAGTAAAGAACACAAGTAGCGGCAGCATAAAATTTCGGAGCGATCAGGATGGACGGCTGGCAGGACCAGCCAGTACACGAGTGATTTGTCAAAGTATTTTGCTCCCAGGGATGGAAGGAAGGCGCGCACGATGAGCGACGAGACGAACTACGGGACCAATGCCCCCGGCGATGCGGGGGCTCCGGCAGGAGCAGCCGGGACGGCAGAGCGGGTGGGCTACTGCCAGGATTGCGGGACGCCGCTGACGCGGGAGACAGTACGACCGGTCGGTACAGGGGTGTTTTGTGAGCCGTGCCTGGCGGCGCGGGTGGGAACAGCTGGCGGGCCTGCTGGGTATACGACGGTGCCACCGGTGGGTGCGGTGCCACCGGTGGGAGCAATGCCACCTATGGGCAACATGCCGGGCAGCCTTCCGCACCCCTGGCTGGCAGGCCTTCTGGGGCTGATCCCAGGCGTGGGCGCGATGTACAACGGGCAGTATGCGAAGGGCATCGCGCACCTGGTGATCTTTATGGTGCTGGCTTCGCTAAACGACACTGTGCATGGCGGCATCTTTGGACTGCTTGTGGCAGGGTGGATCTTCTACCAGGTCTTCGACGCATACCACACGGCGAAGGCAAGGCTGGAGGGACGGCCGCTGCCGAATCCGTTCGGTCTAAACGACATTGGCGAGCGCATGGGCTTCGGCCGACACACCGCCGCAACAGCAGGTGCGGCCGCTCCTCCCTATGCAGGCACCGCGGGACAGCCTGCGGGTGCTGCGTGGACGGGAGATCCGGTGAACGCAGGGCCGGCGAGCTACGGTACGCAAGGCTATGGCACGCAGGGCTACGCTTCAACTCCTTACACTGCGCCAGGATATACCCCGGTGAGCAGCGGACCGGACTGGGTGGGCTATGTGCCGCCGGCGAAATTCGCAGCAGAGCAGGCTGCTGGAGCCGCAGGTCCCTGGAGCACTCCTGAGCGGACCGCAGCGGCGATGGCTGAGTCTATTCGTGCTCAGGCCATGCGCGATGCAGGAGTTCCTCCCGCAGCCTACGTGCCAACCTATACCGGGCATGACGTCCCGCCCCCCGGAGCAGAGGCTCCAGTGATTCCCCCCGCACGGCGGTTCCCTGTTGGAGCCATCTGGCTGATTGGGCTGGGAGTGGTGTTTCTGCTGTTTGAGTTTGGGCAGGACTGGGGCTGGAGCCTGAACTTCAACTGGCTGCTTGCACTCTTGTTCGCGAGTCTGGCGGCCGTGTCGCTGACACGCAAGCTGCACACGGGCGTCAACGTGGTGTGCATCCTGCGCTGGCCGCTGGTGTCGGCTGTACTGGCGCTACTGTTCATGCTGCAGGCGCTGGACGTGGCGCCACTGGGACGAACGTGGCCGATTCTGTTCATCGTCTTTGGCGCGCTGCTGATCGTGGAGCGGACGGCGCTGGCGAATGCGAGCTACGGTGTTCCTGCGTATCCGGTAAGTGGTTCTGTCGTGCCGCCGATGGACGAGGCCCAGGCCGAGCGAACGCGTGCCGCGTGGGCTGGCTCCGTAGTACCTGGTTCGACCGAGGACCACGAGACTGACTTGGCTAATACTCCGAAGGGTGGGCAATAGCCATGAGCTCGTATCCGCCACCGCCGCCTCCTGCAGGCGGACCCTACCCTCCTTATGACCGGAACGCCGCACGTGCGCAGTATCGCGCACAACAGGCCAGCTACCGGGCGCAGCAGAAGATGCAGCGCGCTGCATGGAAGGCACAGCGCCGAGCGGCGCGCAGGACATCCATTGTTGGCCCACTGATTCTGCTCGGGCTCGGCGTATTTTTCCTGCTAGTGGAGCTGCACCAGGTGTCTGCGTTCTATGCGCTGCAATGGTTCGGACACTGGTGGCCTGTCGTGCTGATCGCTGCCGGGCTGATCCTGGTGGGGGAGTGGACGCTTGATCGTGACCGGCCGCAGGCGATGGGCGGCCCGCGCTCGATGGGTGGCGGCGTGATCTTTCTGCTGATCGTGCTGATTGTGGCTGGACTCGCCTCTCAGGCTGCACTGCGTGGGCTGGCGTGGAAGCAGCAGAACCTTGGCGAAGGGTTCGGCAAGCTGGACCAAGTACTGGGCAACCGAAATGATGCTTATGACGACGTGGCTCACGCGATCCCCGCTGGTGGGATGCTAATAGTCCGCAATCCGCATGGGGATGTAACGGTTTCGGGTTCAAGCAGCGATGGGCAGGTGCATGTGAGTCTACATACGCAGACCTATGCGTGGAAGGACTCCGACGCGCAGGAGAAGACCAGAGAGCTGCAGCCCTCCTTTTCAACCAACGGCGGTGTGTTGACGCTAAATGTAAGCCAGGTACAGGGCGGCAAAGCGGATCTGACGATTCAGGTCCCCGGTAGCGCGCCGCTGACCGTGCAGGCCGATCGCGGCGATGTCACAGTCAGCGATATGCAAGCTGCCGTGACCGTCTCCGCAAACCATGGCGACGTGAATGTGAGCGGCATCAACGGCGGCGTGACGCTGCATGTGAACGACGACGATGCGAGCATCACAATGCGCAGTATTCGTGGACCGGTGTCGCTTGAAGGGCATAGCGGGGACATCGAAATCTCTGAGATAACAGGAGACCTGACCCTGCAAGGGGATTTCTTCGGGTCGACACACCTGCAGCACGTGAACGGAGCAGTGCACTTTGAGACCAGCAGGACGCGTTTCAGCGCGGCACGACTGGACGAGGAGTTCTCCGTCGACAACGACAGCCTGGACGCGAGCGAGCTGATGGGTCCAGTGACGCTGACGACGACTGACAAGAATGTGTCGCTCGATCGCGTGCAGGGCAGCGTGGATGTTACGGACCACAGAGGGTCGGTGGAGCTGACGCACACGCCACCGGTGGATGCGATCTCGGTACAGAACGAGAAAGGATCTGTGGATGTAGGACTGCCGAACGGTGCCCAGTTTGTGCTGCGTGCGCAGACCAAAAACGGCGATATGGAGAATGACTTTGGCCTGTCGTCGGAAGAGTCGGGCGACGTGCGGTCACTACACGGAACGGTGGCAGGGGGCGGCCCGACGGTGACGATCTCTACAACCGATGGCGATGTGACAGTGCGGCGAAGCTCAGTGGCGCCGCTTGCACCCGCGCCTCCGGCACAGCCGGCCAATCTTTCGGCGAAGCCGCCGAAGAGCCCGCGTGCGCCTGCTGCACCGGCAGTCCCGACATCTCCGAAGAGCTACTCGTTTTAGGTTTTATGCGAAAAGTTAATAGAACGACGCTCGATACGCTTCGATATTGAAGCGATACCAGCAAACCATCCCCAGCCCCCGGCACTCTGTGCCGGGGGCTCCTCGTTACGGCGCTTTTGTGGCCTGTGCTCTGGAGTGGCATAGTGCTGTGGGTTGTGCTGGTCCGGTAACCGGCTTTATTCGGGGACGAACTGGCGTGGATGCAGGCCGTCTCGAAGCTGCCTATCACTGTGGGACTTCGCTGATGTTACCAACGAAGTCCCACAGTGATGGGCAGATATTGCGTGGCTCGGTCGGCGGGCGCATAAAACTGCTCGTTGACCCCAGGCTTGTTATCAACCCAAACGTAGCGCACTTCTGCAAAGAGGCGTGCATTGCTGTAGGTGCCGGGACGCCATGAGGCACCAGCGCCGCCTTCGATACCACCGGCGTTATTGGAGGCGCGAAGGAGGTCGGGCGTCGGCGGGCCGCAAGCCCCGATGCAGGTGTTGTATTCGGTGCGGAAGATCTGGAGCTTACGAAAGAAGCCTCCGCCGGCGACGACGTAAAGGCCAAGATGCTCTGTTTGATGAAAGCGATAGGAAGGATCGAGCGTGAGCTTCCATAGATGCGTGTCACCAACCACCTGAGCGCTACCAGGAGCGGTAGGCTGCGCTCCGAAGAGAGCGTCGATCTCGGATTGTGGCGATCGGAAGTGATTGAAGCCGTATTCGGCGAGTAGCGACAATCGGCGATTGAAGTTGTAACCTCCGCCCATCAGATAGTTCCAGCCATCGTTCTGAACTTGGCGCGAGCTGCCCGCGGAAGCGCTGTAGCCTCCCCCAAACTCCATGGCGAGTTTTGGGGACCCATCGGCGTTGTACCAGGAGTTGATGTGCCCCTGCGCCGGCGTCTGCGCTAAAAGCCTGAAGGAAGAAATAGCAAGTAAGACAAGGGTGAAACTCATACAACGACGAAGCAATCTGCGCAAAACCAATACTCCTTACGAAAATCTATCTCGTAAGTCGAAGTTAGCAGAAGGCTTCAGGTGCGCGCTTGGAGGCTTTTGACCCAACGCAGAAAAGCCCACTCCGAAGAGTGGGCTTTTCATGAATTATGCCGGCGATCACCTAATCTCCCACACACTTACGCGTGCAGTACCATCGGCCCAACGAGGCTTAACTTCCGTGTTCGGGATGGGAACGGGTGGGACCCTCGCGGTAAACTCACCGGCAAACTTGAGAA
>CAJCIM010000118.1 GCA_903970395.1 Acidobacteriaceae bacterium | reverse complement strand
AGGGGTGTTGGTTTGGGTGGAACGGTTGGTTTGAAGCATAAAAAGCCCTTGTGTTGCCTACTTTCAGCATGGGCGAGATATGGGCCAAAGTCCAGCCAATTTCCGGTAAATAAAACAAAATGAGGGGGTTTGGATAGTTATACCTATCCGTTGCATAGATATGCAGCGGGTTTGTTGTTTGGTCAGGGAGGGGGCGTGCGGTTAGCTGGGCAGGCCTCCGCGGCGAATTGCGACGATTGTGAGGGTGGAGCGCAAGCCAAACGGCGAAGTTAATGCCGCTGACGATGCTAGTGACCAGGAAGCGGAGGCGGGCTGGAGCAAAGTCCGGGTCGGCCGTGCGGATGGTGCGGTACTTGACCCACCAGCGGATACACCCGATGGGGATACCGACCGTGAGGACCCGGTATCCGAAGTAGCCGATGCCGCTGATGAGCGGGACGAAAGCCACAACAAGGAAGATGCCGAGCAGGCCAAGAGCGGTGCGGAGGTAGCTGGCATCGGAGACGGCGGCGCTGACGCGGCTTGTGAGATCGGCGGATTCTTCTGCTGCTGTGGCGTCGATGGAGGTTCCGCAGAAAGAGCACTGCTGCATGGAGGTGTTGATGGTCTCGCGGCAGTTGGGGCAGGGAAAGACCTTAATGCCGGTGGTAAAGCTCAGGCTGCTGGACATGTATTCGGGCCCTTTTGGATCCGTTATCGGAGAGGGTAGCACGACGGTGGTTTACTGGCCCTGACGATCAAACGCTCTCACTTCTTCGTAGAGCCCTTCAAAGTCTTTTTTCCCTTCGAGCGGGGTTTGCGTTTTGGTGCTGGCAGCCTCGTCTCAAGAATATCGCGGATTGTGCTCAGTCCAGAACCTGGTATCTCATCGATAAGGCCAAGCCAATAGGCGTCATAAGGGCTCAACTGATTCTCACCAAGTTGCAATGCACGGCAAACGGACACAAGGAAGTGCCAGACGGCCCGGAAAGTCTTATTCGTGTGCTTCCTCAAATATGCTACAGCTGTCTCGCCCTTGAGTTTGTTATACGCAGTGCGTTCCGCGCCTTCAAGCAAGAAGGAGCCCCATCTACGAATCTCATTATCTAGGTCTCGCATATGCTGACCATCTTCGTAGTCAGCAAGTAGCACAAAATCTTCTCGAATTGCATTGATACCCTGAGGGCTGAATCGCCAGCCAGCATCGCTATTTTCTTTTAGTTCCCAATCAACCAAAAACTTGATGAGAAATGCCTCTTTATCAGCTGGTCTTCCAAATCTTTCACCTTGTTTGTTCAACTCAGTATTGTATTCTGTCAGCAAATTATTTAAACGCTTGTGCTTCTCTAAGGCAACGCTAAGAAGCCTTGAATTGCTCGACAACTTATCGCTCATGGAGCGAACTAAACACTCAACGACAGATATACCTGCATCACCATTACGAACGGTGTCGAACTCGCTCTTAAGTTGCGTATAGATAAAGAAGAAACGCCTTTTAATCCGTTCCGCTAAATCTAATGCAAAGTTTTCATTACTTTGCTTCAGCGATTCCGCAAGAGAGGATGCTGACTCGTGAGTAACCTCTTCGAGGTTTGTTCTCACACCGTGATAGAGAATTAAAGAATGTGAATAGGCTATAGCGTAGTAGCCCGCTGCTAATATATCGGCAGCAGCCGATGCAGCCACTCCTGTCACGACCGTAATCATTCGGCACCATTCGCCATCTTGATTTGGACTTGTGATCAGACGTATCAGCAGCCGAGCGTGATATGTGTTGCCACCGGGGCTGTCTATGTAGACAGTGATGGGTTCACTGCTCTCGCCGCGTAGCCGTAAAATCTCAGGAGTCAAGCGGTCTACCATCGCCTGCCTAATTTCACCAGTGATGTAGACTGCTCTTTTAGGATTTTCGCGAAAGTTTACGTTCGGCTCGTTCAAATATGCCTCTATCACAACTGCGCAGTTATCGACGAGCGAACTTCAACATCGTATCGGCGGTAAGGTCTTCCTCGCGCTCGTAAGCACTCCGCACAGCTGCTTCTTTCACGCGAGCAATCGACAGCAGATAGGCCTTTAGATCTCCGTGCCAGCGATCCGATATAGTGTGCAGAATCTGCTCGCCCTCTGCGTCGCACTCGTTGTTGATCGTTTTATTCATAGCCGGCATGGTCAACTCCTAGTTGTTGGACGCCATCATACGCACAAAGTCGCTGAAAGCTCTTCAGAATCGCAAGCTTCACTTTTGTGTGATGCAAATCGGGGACCCGGCTGCTGGCTGCTCTTCTCGATTGACCCCATAATGACACGAAAAGAGCAGAAATGCTGATAGTGCGAAAAAAAATGGTTCGTTTTGGCTGACCGCATTGGGACGCGTATTGGTGAAAAGTATGCGTAGTAGCTTCAAGCCTTTGCGTTCCGGAATGCTCTAGTCGGTTTGAAATCAATTGCATGGATGCTTGTTGATAGCTAATAGAGTGGCGAAGGTATGACGCAAGTCACGGAGAAGGTCGCTTTCGACACCGCGACCATTCGGTTCTTATTTTTGTGATTTCGTTGGTGGGTAGTGGTGTGTGATAGTGACGTTGGTTGTTTTGGTGTTGTCAGAGTTGGAGCGTTGTTCTTCGCGGGGGCTGAGGGGCACTGCGTTGGCTGTGGGTGGCAGTGTTGAGGAAGGCAAGTTAGTCGCTGCGCCTGCGGCTTCGCTCCGGCCTCCGGCAGGGTGGAAGCGCCTTCGGCGCAGGGTTTTACGGCTGAAGGCATGCCCTTCCGAGGTGTGTGCGGCGGGTGGTGTGTTGGCGGGGTCGAAGAAGGCAAGTCAGTCCCCTTCGGGGCGGCTCAGGATGCCCTTTCCAGCAACACCTGATCTGGGCTCGACACCCGTCCATCTCCTGGGCTAAAGCCCTGAAGATTAGGCAAAGCATTCAGGGGCCTGAAGGCCCCTGCTCCCTCCCAAAAGCGGCCGACGCATGAGTTGGGTCTGCGGCAGCGAGGAAGCACGCTGTGCGTGCGGTATTTGTGGCCCGGCTGAAGCCGGGCCCTTCCGGGGTGTGCAGCGGGTGGTGTGTTGGTGGGGTCGAGGGAGGCAATTCAGCCCCCTTCGGCTGCGCTCAGGACGCGCATCCGGGTGGTGCTGGGAGTACAGTCCCATTGGGCTCCGCTTCGCCAAGCTACTACAGGATGAAGGTCATCAGGATTGCAGCCGGGAGGAGGATGACGGTTGCGGCGGTTACGGCGATGACTGACTTTTTGGCTGGGGCGTAGTCGGGGTCGGTGGTCTGGATGTCTCCGTACTTCCTCCACCAGTGCATGACTGTGAAGGTGACGGCAGAGAGGATGATCAGGTTCTCCGCTTTGCCGAAGGCGGTGGAGTGGATGAAGAGGCGGACGACGACCTGAATGCCTTCGCCGGTGGCTGCGATTTTGAGGAGGGAGGCCTGGTTGCAGGCGGCGCTGATGTGGCTCATTTCGGCGGCGGCCTGGGCAGCCTGCTCGGGATGGATGAGGCGCGAGCAGAAGGTGCAGCGCTGCATGGTGGTGTTGATAGTCTCGCCGCAGTGGGGGCAGGCGTAGACCTGGAGCTTGGGAGTGCCGATGATACTGCTCGCCATGGTGGGCCTCTGGGGACGTGTATCGAGAGGCTAGCACGGAGGGATTGGTGGCGGTGTTGAGGAAGGCAATTCAGTCGCTGCGCCCTTCGACTACGCTCAGGGCTTCGCTCCGGCCTGCGGCAGCAAGGAAGGACGCTGCGCGTGCGGTGTTTATGGCCCGGCTGAAGCGAGCAAGACGAAAGGCAGCAGAAGATTCTCCAGTCGACTGCGCGCTGGATATGAGGAAGCACGCTTTGCGTGCGGTGGTTGTGGCCTGGCTGAAGTCCAGTCGATTGCGCTCAGGACGCCCTTCCGAGGGTGGTGGTGTATGACATGGCTGAAGCCAGGTCCCTTCGAGGGTGATGCGGAGGTTGTTGGTGAGAGATCTGGCAGCGTCACCCCACTTATCCCGACGGTGAGGCCGTCGGGATGAATGGGGCACCCAGTGAAATGATCCCATCGGCAGCAGTTGGCGGAGCGGAAGTCAAGAGCAGTCTGGTGGTAGTTAGGGGAGCTATGGAATGAGGATGGGCTGTCCGTGGTTGCGGACAGCCCATGGTGTTGTGGGGAGTTGGTGACGGTTAGGCGGTGACCAGCGTTTCAGCGTCGGCGGCGACGGCGTTGAAGCTGGTGACCTGCTTACCGTCGGGGCCGAGGAGGGTGACCTGCGAGTTGGAGTAGAAGCCGACCTCGCCGAAATGGCGCACGGCGAGGCCGAGTGGGATCTAGTTTTCGGTGGGTTTTTCTTCGACGTGGTCGATGACAAGGACGGGAACGGGGCGGCGTTGCTTGTCGAGCTTCAGGCCGAGCTGGCGATTGACTGCGTCGAAGAGTGAGAGAGCTCCGCTGGGGTCGGAGGCTCCGGAGTCGCCTCCGGCGGGGTCGGCGGCGCCGGGGCTCATCTTGTCGGCGGAGCTGAAGCTGAGGGTGAAGTCGAAGGAGCCGGGGATGCCGGTGGCGTCGAGGACGGGGTTGTAGATGTAGCCGGCGGCGACGCGCTGCAGCTCATCGCCGATCTGCGCCATCGTCATGTTCTGGCAGGTGAGCAGGCGATTGAGGTTGGAGTTGGTGAGACGCGGGTCTTTGCCGTCGGGGCCGGGGCCTTCGTGGCACTGGGTGCGGCTGGTGGGGTCGGCGGGTTTGAGCTTTGGTTTGACCGCGATCAGGGTGTAGGCGTTGATGGGGCGGTCTTCGGTGTGGACCTTCATCTGGAAGCGCTCGATGAGGAGGGCGCGCAACATCGACTGGAGGTCTTCGATGTCGATGTGGCTGGGCATCTTTGCGGAGCCGGTTACGGTTTCGACGGGCGCTTTGGCGAGGATGTCGAAGGTGTCGGAGTCGAGCCACTTGGGCGCGTTGACGATGGCTTCGCTGTCGTTCGGATTGAGGTCCCAGGCAAAGCTCATGAGGAACTTGAGGGTGACGCTCTGCAGGTTGATTTGAGTTCCGCTGATGTTTCCGGTGAGCTTGCCGCCGGGTTGGCCGGGTTTGATGGTGGCGACATCAAACTGTGCTGGTGGCGGTGTCGGCAGGACCTTTTCAAGGTCGGGACGGTTGGGTGTGGGTTTCTGGTTCACGCTGTCGACGATGAGGACGGGACGCGGCGCGGTCTTGAGCTCCAGCTTGAGGCCGAGCTGTTTATTGACGGCGTCGAAGATGGAGATGTCGTCGGCACCCTGCTTTTCGAGCTGGCCGCGGCCGGTCCAGTGAAGGTCGATGTCCCATGTGCCGTCGAGGCCGGTGGCGTTGACGACTGGTTTGTCGAGGTAGCCGCCTGCCATCAGGTGCAGGTTGGAGGCGAAGTCGTCCATGCTGAGGTTGCGGCAGTAGACCGGGATGTAGGGATCGCCGGGTGACATGGGACCGGGTTTGCAGCCGGTGTTGCTGGTGTCTTCTGAGGACTTGAACTTTGGCTTGTCCCCGATGAGGGACAGGACGTAGGCAGGCATGGGCTTGCTGCCGGTGTGCGTTACGAGCTTGAACCTGTTGGCGAGGACGGCCTGCAGCATCTGCTTGAGGACGGCGGGCGATGTGTTGGCGGGCGCCTTCGCGATGATGTCGAAGCGATCGGTTTCAAGCCACGGCGGACCACCCTGCACGTTTTCGGGTTCGAGTCCGTAGGCGTCGGAGATGAGATCGACCATGGTTGCCTGGCGGAGGACGTAGCGATCGCCGTGAAGGCTGCCACCATCCGAGAAGGGAAATTTGCGGTGCGGGCTGGAGTGGACGTCGACGATCTCGAAGGAGGCTGGAGTTGGAGCTGCAGGTGCTTGCGCGTGGAGCGGTGTGAGCAGAGATGCGGAGAGGGTGATGCCAGCCAGCGTGCGCTTGATCATGCGGAGACTCGACTCCTTGCGAGTGGGGGGCTACAGCGGTTGAGAGATGATGGGAAGCCTGGTAGGTGGACGATGATGCGCGGCGTTTAGTCATCGCGTTTTCGGAATTATTTGTTCGAGGCGAAGGAGGTCAGGCGAAGAGGCGGATGGCGGCGATGCCGGCGGCTCCGGCTTCGAGGCAGGCGTGGGTGTTGCGCTCGGTGATGCCGCCGAGGGCGAGGACCGGGGTGCCTTGCGCTGCGCGGACTGCGGCTTCGAGTGCCTGGAGGCCGACGCCGGCCTGGATCAGATCGCCGGAGACGCGCTTTTCGAAGATGGGGCCGAACAGGACGAGGTCAGCGGCGAGGGCGTGGGCGCGGTGGACGTCGGCGAGGGTGTGGCAGGAGATGGAGGTGCAGGGGTTAGGGAGTAGAGAGTAGGGAGTAGGAGAGTCTGGGCGAGGTTGAGGTTTGTCACCCCACTCATCCCGCAAAAGGCGCGGTATGAATGGGGCACCCAGGAAGAGTTGGCGGACCTGCGCGGGGGTGAGTTCGTTGGGGTTGGAGGTGAGGTGGACTCCGTGGGAGCCGGTGGCGAGGGCTACGTCGGCGCGGGTGTTGATGAGGAGTTTGGTGTGGGTGTTGGCGATGCTGGCGAGAATGGTGCGGGCGAGGGCGGCGAGCTCGCCGGCTGGGAGGGATTTGGCGCGGAGCTGGATGTAGTCGATGCCCTGCGAGGCGAGGCGAGTGGCGTCGGCTGGGGTGCAGGTGGCGTCGAGGATGGCGTAGCGGAGCATAGGGGTAGAGAGTAGAGACTAGAGAAAGCAAAAGCAACGGCAACGACATTCCCGCGAAGGGCGCGAAGTGAGCCAAGTTTCGCCACGGAATGCGAGGCGAGGTGTTTGACGTTGCGGGAGTGTGAAGAGATGGGTAGGGTCGGGCGATCGCGAGGAGGCCGTTTGACGAAAGAGGGCTATGATAGGTAGCGGTACCTTTCGTCGTCGCGCGGTCTGGATTGTTTGCCCAGTTGTAGGGCAGGCGTTTTGCGGAGTGGACGGATGCTGCGTGGCGAACGGGAAAGCTTCTGGAGATGTAGCTAGAGATTTATGGGAAATGTTTACGACCTGATCGTGATTGGTTCTGGCCCGGCAGGGCAGCGTGCCGCTATTTATGGGGCGAAGCTGGGCAAGAAGGTGGCGCTGGTGGAGATGCGCGAGGTGGTGGGCGGCGCGTGCATCAATACCGGGACGATCCCGTCGAAGACGATGCGCGAGGCGGTGCTGCATCTGTCGGGGTACAACTACAAGTCGATCTACGGGATGAACTACCGCGTGAAGGAGCGGATCACGATGGCTGACTTGGCGTTCCGGGTGCAGCATGTGATCAAGACCGAGGTCGATGTGACCGAGGCGCAGCTTTCGCGGAACAACATCGAGATGCTGGTGGGCGTGGCGAGCTTTGAGGACGCGACGCATGTGAAGGTGACCAACAGCAAAGGGTCGTCGGTGTATGAGGCGGCGAATATTCTGATCGCGACGGGCACGAAACCGGCGAGTTCGCCGAAGGTGCCCATTAATGGCACGTCGATTGTGAACAGCGACCTGGTGTTGGATCTGCCACAGCTTCCGAAGACGATGATCATCGTGGGAGGCGGCGTGATCGGCGTGGAGTACTGCTGCATGTTCGCGGCGCTAGGCGTGCGCGTGACGCTGATCGAACGGCGGCCGCGGCTGCTGGAGTTTGCCGACCAGGAGATCGTGGAGGCGCTGAGCTATCATCTGCGCGACGCGCGCGTGACGATGCGCTTGAACGAAGAGGTGGAGTCCGTTGAAGAGACGCCCGAGGGTGGCGTGGTGGCGAACCTGGAGAGCAAGAAGAAGCTACAGGGCGATGCGCTGCTGTATGCCGTTGGGCGGCAGGGCAACGTGGATGAGCTGAACCTGGCGAATGCAGGAATCGAAGCCGACAATCGCGGGCGCATCCCAGTGGACAAGGACTTCAGGACGAAGCAGCCGACCGTCTTTGCGGTGGGCGATGTGATCGGGTTCCCATCGCTGGCTTCGGTGAGTATGGAGCAGGGGCGGATTGCGGCGGCTCGGGCGTTTGGCGATAACAGCATTGTGAGCAATCCGAGCTTTTATCCGTATGGGATCTATACGATTCCGGAGATCAGCTTTATCGGCAAGACCGAGGAGCAGCTGACGGAAGAGGACGTGCCGTACGAGGTGGGCGTGGCGTACTATCGCGAGATTGCGCGTGGGCAGATCCGAGGCGATACGACGGGGCGGCTGAAGATCATCTTCCATCGTGAGACGCACTATCTGCTGGGTGTGCACATCATTGGCGAGGGTGCGAGCGAGCTCTTACACATTGGGCAGGCGGTGATGGCGCTCGGTGGCAAGCTGGAGTACTTCGTGGAGACGGTGTTCAACTACCCAACGCTGGCCGAGTGTTACAAGGTCGCGGCGTTCAACGGGTTGAACCGGGTGTCGAAGCTCGATTAAGGACAAGCGGTTGACTTGGAGCGGTCTTGTTGGCGGGGCAGTTGGCTAGACAGACGAAGCGATAAGCGGCAAGCGGGTTTGACGAGGATGTGCTGAGCAAGCTACTGTCTGAAGTCCTATACGGGTTGGCGTGGGCAGATGTGCCAGAGACGCCGATGCCGAGAGGGACTTGAGAGAGTGAGCGAGATGAGTGCAGCGGTGAGCGAGGCGATGCCAGGCATGGAAGAGAAGGTCACGGACGGCACGACGAAGATGATCGGCGTGATTATGGCCGAGCGGCTGTATGCGGGGTTGATTGTGGACCACCAGCTGGTGGGCGAGCTGAAGAGCGTGCCGCCGGCGAGTGTGAAGCTGGGCGCGGATGAAGACAACTCGATGGTGGAGATGCCGACCGACGAGGTGATCGATTCGATCTGCAAGCTAGCGGTTGAGGTGGCGAAGGGATATGGGAGCGAGATCCTGGCGGTGGGTGTGGCTGTGCCGGGGTTGATCCGTAACGGTGTGGTGGAAGAGGCCCCGAACCTGCCGCAGCTGAAGGGCGCGCGTGTGGAGGCGAAGCTGACGGAGAAGCTGGCGAGCCATGGGATTTCGGCGAAGGTGTATGTAGTGAACGATGCCGACGCCGTGGCGGCAGGGCTGGCGAGCAAGCACGACAAGCTGGATCACTTTCTGCGGGTGTGGACGCTGGGCACGGGTATTGGGTTTGGGACGTATCCGTTTGCTGAAGGTGTATGGGAGAACGGTCACACGGTGGTGACGCTCGACGATAAGGAGCGCTACTGCGGCTGTGGTGGGCGCGGGCACCTGGAGGGCATTATGGGCCACCGGTCCATGCGGCTGCGGTTTCTGGATATGGAGCCGGAGGAGGTGTTTGCTGCGGCGAACCGGCATCCTGACCCTGACCCGCGATGCCTGGAGTTCAAGAGACTATGGCATAAGGCGCTGGCGGCGGCGACGGCGAGCAGTATCCACTCGCGCGGGCCGGGGCGGTTCTTTCTGACCGGATACAACGTGCGGTTTCTGGACCTGAACATGCTGAAGGATTATCTGCACCAGATGGTGAAGATGAGCCCGCTGCAGAGCTACATGCTGGAGGTGGTGGAGGACAGCCACGCGACGCGGGTGTTGGGCGCGGCTGTGGCGGCGGAGCAGGCTGTGGGGCGGTAGTACCTCGCAGTGGTGCACTGGGCGCACGATGATTGAGAGCTGGCGCGACGCATGGCTGCGAGAGTTCTTTGTCAGCGATACATATTCGAAGAAGTTGCCGTCGGAGTTGCGAGACCGGGTCTTTCGAAAGTCGCAGATGATTGACGATGCAGCGTGTGATGCCGACATGCGAGTCGCCCAGCCATCACTTCGAGCGCCTCAGCGGGCGTTTGGAGGGTTACTACTCGATTCGGGTGAATGAGCGCTGGCGGCTGATCTTCAAATGGGACGGTAGTGATGTCCGGGACATTTATCACGACGATTACTCGTATCGATAAAGGGAGTAGAAAGATGCTGCTAACGAAGAAGAGGCCGGTGACTGCGGGGGCGATCTTCGTTTAGGAGTTCATGGAGCCTGTGGGTCTGTCTCACGCAAAGTGAACTGGCGGTTCGGTCGGGGCTGCCGCGTAAGCATGTGAACGAGCTGTGCCGGGATCGGCGCGCCATTACAGCGGATACGGCACTGATTCTGGCGAAGGTGTTTGGAAACTCCGTGGAGTTTTGGTTGAAAGCTCAGTGGCGTATGGATATCTGGGAGGCGTTGAACACGCCGAAGAGAGCCGAGCGCATTGCACGGGCGACGCCGCTGGCTGCGAAGACGAAGCGGGCGACGGCGGCTTAACGCTGGCAGATGGGGCAGTAGATGGTGGTGCGGCCGCCGAGGGTGAGCTTCTTGAGCGGGGTGTTGCAGTCGAGGCAGAGCTGGCCTGCGCGGCTGTAGACTTTGTGTTCGAGCTGGAAGAAGCCACGGATGCCGTCGGCGTCTACGTAGTCGGAGACTGAGGAGCCGCCGAGCTTGATGGCGTGTGCCAGGACCTGCTGCAGAGCGGCGTGGAGCCGGTCGAGTTCGGCACGAGTGAGGCGGCCAGCGGCGCGGCGCGGGCGGATGCCTGCGCGGAAGAGGCTCTCGTCGGCGTAGATGTTGCCGACACCGTGGAGGATGGACTGGTTGAGCAGAGCGGGTTTGATGGCCAGCTTGCGTCCGCGGAAGAGCTTGGCGAAGTCGTCGGGTGAGATGGTGGTGGGTTCGGCCCCTGGGCCGAGGTAAGGCTGCTGTGCGAGCGAGAGGCGGCCGAAGCGGCGAGGGTCGACGAAGCGTAGCTCGCGGCCGTCGGCTAAGGAGAGCACAAGGTGGGTGTGCGGTGGGAGTGGGACCTCCGACTGCGAGACGAGCAGGCGACCGGTCATGCCGAGGTGGATGAGGAACTGCGTGGGTTGCTTGTTGTGGGCGGTGAGGTCTGCGACGATGGTTTTGCCGACGCGGTGGACGCGGTCGATGCGGGCGTTGGTGAGAGCAGCTATGATTTCGGACTCGGGAGTCTTGAAGGTCTGCGGCTTGCCGCTGGTCCAGACGCTGAGGATGCGCTGGCCGCGGACGCGGGCGTCGACTCCGTTGGCGACGGTTTCTACTTCGGGGAGTTCGGGCACAGGTTAAGGGTAATGCAGACGGCTTGGGCATGTCCTACCTGCAGGTCTCTCCGCTGCGGCCTGCGGTAGAGACGACAAGCTCTTTGTTGACGGTAAGATGGGTGGATGTGCCGGGCAGTCTGGAGCGGAGCGTGAGTGTGAACGGCGAGGTGAAGAGCGAGCCAGTGAGCCGGGAGCCGTCTGCGGTGCGACGCCGGCTGGCGGCGGGGTTCGGGGTAAACGTCTTCAGCCGCGGTGTGGCGACGCTGATTCAGCTGGTGAGCGTGCCGATCTTTCTGCGGCACTGGGGGACGGACCTCTACGGCGAGTGGCTGCTGCTGAACTCGATTCCGAGCTACTTTGCGCAGAGTGATATCGGCTTTGGCTCGACGGCCGGCAATGAGATGACGATGCTGATGGCTGTAGGGCGGCAGGATGAGGCGCTGGATGTCTTCCAGAGCGTGCTGGCGCTGACGACGGTGATCTCGTCGACGCTGGGTGCGTTGTTCATGGCGCTGGTGTGGTTTCTCCCGTTCGACCGCTGGCTGCACACGTACAGCATTGGGCAGCGTGAGACAAAGATCGTGGTTCTGCTGCTGGTGTTGAGCACGCTGTTGAGCATGCAGGAGACGCTGTACCAGGCGGCGTTTCGGTGCGTATCAAAGTATGTGTATGGCACGTTTCTGAAGAGTGTGATTCTTCTGGTGAGTTTTCTGGCGGTGAGCGGTGTGGTTTTGTTTGGCGGCGATGTGCTGCTGACGGCGGCTGTGTACTTTGGCGTGAATGCCGTGGGCACGCTGCTGCTGTGGATTGCGCTTCGCCGCGAGGTTCCGTGGATACGGTTTGGATTTGAGCATGCACAGTGGGCTACGCTGAAACGCCTGTCCGGTCCGGCTGTTTCGTTTTTGGCGCTGCCTGTTGGTGGTCTGCTGAATCTGCAGGGCATGTTGCTGGTGGTGGGCCATGTGCTGGGGCCGGTGGCTGTTGTTATCTTCTCAACGGCGAGGATGGTGAGCCGGGTTGCGATCCAGTTTATGAACATGATTAGCAACACGATCTGGCCGGAGATGTCGACAGCGGTGGGAGCGGAGGATTGGCCGCTGGCGCGGGCGATTCATCGGCGGGCTTGCCAGATCTCGATGGTGAGTGGGTGGTCGATTGTGCTGGCGATGGCCCTTGTGGGGCCGTGGATATGGCGGCACTGGACGCTGCATCAGTTTCCGACAGATACGGTGCTGCTGGACCTGATGTTGCTGCTGGTGGTGTTCTCGTCGCTGTGGCTGACGAGCCTGACGGCCCTGGCGGCGACGAACCGGCATCAGAGGGTGGCGATGGTGTACTTGATCACTACGAGCGTCTCGCTGGCGGCAGCGTGGGCGCTGACAAGAAGCTTTGGACTGCGCGGTACAGCGGTGGCGCTGATTGGGGGTGAAGTCTTCATGGCGCTGACTGTGCTGCGGGCGAGCCTGCGGTTTCTGGGCGACAGCTTCAGTGGGTTTGCGCGGAGCATGTTCAGCATCCCAAGGCTGGGGCGTGGTGCGGCGGCTGCGGTGACAGAGTGATGAGGTTGGCGATGTGTCGCCGTTAGGATAAAGCTATGAGCCAGGGTGCGGTTGCGAAGAACGTAGTTACATTTGCGGTGACGCAGATTCGGAAGACAGAGCAGGACATCCTGCGATGTGTGGAACAGTTGAGCGAGGCGCAGGTGTGGGCGCGCGGCGGCGAGTGGGATAACTCGGTTGGGAATCTGCTGCTGCATCTGGAAGGGAATATGCGGCAGTGGATTCTGCATGGGATCGACGAACAGCCAGATGTGCGTGAGCGTGATGCGGAGTTTGCGCTGGAGACAACGGTGACGGCTGCCGAGGCGAAGGCGAAGTTTTCAGCGACGATTGCTGAGTCGTGTACGGTGATTGCGGCGGTGACTCCGGAGCGGTTGCTGGAGGTGATTGATCCGCAACCGACGGGAACGTGGCGTCATGCGACGGTGCTGGAGGCGATTCTGCTGGTGGAAGGGCACCTTCGGCAACACATGGGGCAGATTGTGGTGCTCACCAAGCAGATGCTGCATCGGGACCTGGATTTGAGCATGCCGCGGAAGCGGTGAGAAGAGTCCTTTAGGATTGTTGAATCAGGAGACCACCGGACCGAGACTGATTGAAGTTGATTGCATGGCCACCCATGGCCAAAATCTTGCCAACGAGTTTGTAGTCAACGGTGAGTACAAGAGCCTCGGTACTCAACTCCAACGATCCAACATCAGTCAATCCAATAGCATGGAATTCGTCGCGCTCGATCAGGGCTTCAGCGGGCCTGTAGATTTCAGCAACGGTTCGAATGAACAGGCGAAACTCGTCTGTAAGCGCGGTTCGATAGAGTGTTGGAGCTTGATCGATAAAGTTACTGACTTCAGAAAGTATGTGGGGTGTAGTGACTTGCTCGCGAAAGCCAAGCATACTCTTCCGCAAAAGTTCGATATCAGAGGGTGCAAACATCTGGACGCGCTTAAATATCAACAGGAGCTTTGGGTCGGTTTGGGCTACGAGCCAGAGAAGTAGAAGATTTGTATCGAGAAGCACCCTTGTAGGACGACGAATCACAGCAAACCGTTCCGAGCTCCGATGAATTGCCCGTCTTCTGCACGTAGCTTGATGGTCTTATATACGCGCAAGCTCCTTGCAAGCTGGTTCGGCTGGTTATTGTCGTAGGAGAAAGTTATCGTCCAAAATCTGAAGTCGTCGGTGAGTTCGACACCTTCCAATAGGAGGTCATTTCGATTGTCGTCAGGGAACACCTCGGGGAGGTAATCCTGCGCCTTTTGAACGGCTTCCTTCACTTGAACCATGTTTGCCTCCGGCTTCACGCTCGACCTCAGTATAAAATGAAGCATGGGCGCGAGCGGCTGATGTTTTAGGCTCGTTGCGCGCACTTCCCCCCGAGCTTTATCCCCGGAGCCAAATCTTCGTGAGCCAGTCCTCTAGCGTTTCTGCCAAAGCCCAGCGTCCGTCTGCCGTCATCCTTGGAGCCCAGTGGGGCGATGAGGGCAAGGGCAAGATTGTCGATGTTCTCAGCGAGAAGTTCGATATCGTCGCGCGGTATGCGGGCGGGCACAATGCCGGTCATACAGTGATCATCGAAGGCAAGAAGATTGTGCTGCAGCTGATTCCGTGCGGCGTGCTGCGGCCGGAGTGCAAGGGTGTCATCGGCAATGGCGTTGTGTTCGATCCGCAGGCCTTTCTGAATGAAGTGAAGAAGCTGAAGGAAGCTGGATTGCCGGCGTACGATCCGGCGGCGAAGCAGCTGTTTGTGTCGAACCGCGCGCAGGTGATTCTGCCGTATCACCGGATGATCGAACTGGCGGCGGAGACGGCGCCGGGGCGGCAGACGATCGGTACGACGCGGCGCGGTATTGGGCCGGCGTATGAGGACAAGATCCATCGCAACGGGCTGCGGGTGGTTGACCTGCTGAACACGTCGCTGCTGCGGACGCACATCAACAACGCGTGCCACGAGAAGAACACGATCGCTCATGCACTGTTTGGCACCGAGCCGCTGGACCCGAAACAGATGTATGAAGAGTACGCACGACTGGCTGACCAGATCGCTCCGTTTGTGACGGATACGGCTGTGCTGCTGAACGACGCGATCAACGCGGGCAAGAATGTGATGTTCGAGGGCGCGCAAGGGGCGCTGCTGGACATCGACCATGGAACGTATCCGTTTGTGACCAGCTCGTCGTCGACAGCAGGTGGTGCGGTGACCGGTACGGGTGTGGGGCCGACGAAGATCGGCACGGTGATCGGAGTGACCAAGGCGTATGTGACGCGCGTTGGTGAAGGGCCTTTTCCGACGCAGGACGATGGCGTTATGGGCGAGCTGCTGGCCAAGCGTGGCAACGAGTTCGGCGCGGTGACTGGCCGTCCGCGGCGGTGCGGATGGCTGGACCTGCCGCTGCTGCGGTACTCCAACATGATCAACTCGACCGAGTGGCTGGTCGTGACGAAGATGGACGTGATGGACGAGTGCCCGGAGATTCCGGTGTGCACAGGCTACAAGATAGACGGTAAGGTGACGGACGTGATTCCTGCCGACATCGTTGGCTTCAAGAAGATTGAGCCTGTCTACACGAAGATGAAGGGCTGGATGGCGCCGACCGAGGGCATCACCGAGTACGACAAGCTGCCGAAGCTGGCGCAGGAGTACCTGGAGTTTGTCGAGCGCGAGAGCGGGGCGAAGATCGGTATGATCTCGACCGGTCCGGACCGCGTGCAGACGATGACGCAGCCGGCGTTTGCCGAGATGCTGGGTTAGAAGCAGGGAATAGGAAGTTGGGAATAGGGAGTAGAGTTTTGTGCTCTGCTCTCTGTTTCATTTTTAGGAGAACGGTGATGGTTAGTTTTACGGTGCGGATGGCGTTTCGGGATGAGGACCGCGAGGAGATTGCGGCGGCGCTGCGGATGCTGGCGGTAGAGTCTCGCAAGGAACCGGGGTGTGTCAGCTATATTCCTCATGTGCTGGACGGCAGTCCCGATACGGTGCTGATCTACGAGCAGTATGTGGATGAGGCGGCGGCGGAGCATCACCGGGGGACGCCGCACTTTGCCAAGTACGCGGTGGGCGTGCTTTACCAGAAGATGCTGGACCGTCAGTTGGAAAACCTGATCGCGCTGGCGTAGCCGCTGTGACAATTGCCTGCATCCAAATGGATTAGATTTGTCGTAGACTGCGCATCCGAGAGGCGGTCTGACAACGTCTGACTTTTCAAGGGGGCTGGCATGGGGATCGATGCACAGCGGCGATGCCGAGATGGGCACAAAGATGTCTTTGACGCGCTGAGGCGCTCCGGCTTAGTATCCGGTACACCCATGTTGCGACGTAACCCAATACGAACGGTGAATCTGCTGACGACGCTTCTGCTGGTCTCGGCTGTAGCCGGCGCTGCTATGCCGGCGCAGACGCCAGCGCCCCGGCCGCATAAGACGATGCATCCAAAGCGGATGGAGCGTCAGCAGGTGGAGGTGCTGGAGCATCAGTGGGAGCAGGCGATGCTTGCCGACGACGTGCCGACGATGGACAAGCTACTCTCGGACGACTATCTGGGCGTGACCACGGCAGGGGCCCTGGTGACCAAGAGCCAGCAGCTGGATCGGATGCGGAACCGTCAGATTATGGTGACCAAGCTGCAGACGACGGAGTCGCGGATCAAGCTGATTGGACACATCGCGATTGTGACGTCTCTGGCAGAGGTGCAGGCGCAGGCGGACGGCAAACAGGTGGAGGGCAGCTTCCGGTACACGCGGGTGTATCAGCGGCTGCAGAATGGGTCCTGGCGGATTACCAGCTTTGAGGCGACGCGGGTGCAGCCAGGGTATCGGCTGGGACAGCGTCCGGATGGCGAGCCGGGCAGCGGCGGCTGACCCTCCCCTGATTTTTGGGGTAAGATCCTCAGCAATCAAGGGTTAGCGGTGGAACCTTCCCGACAGGCATAGGTGCGGTTCCAGTTTTCAAAGGGTTGTGAAGATGCCGACGCTAAGCCGGAGGGAGAGAGCCTGGCATGGCCGCGCGATCTGTCCCTGTTTCTATTGTATGAGGGGTGTCAAGGGGTGGACTTGAGCCAACTTCCGCAAACTGCAGGCCTCTCCGCTACGCCAAACGATGAGACCGTTTGGCTTCAGTCGAGATGACAGGGGTTGAATGGGGCGAGCGAAGACAGTTCGCGCAGAGACACATAGTACGCAGCCTCAGGCGACCTGAGACTGCGGTTTCGTGGCGCGGGCGCGGGAGGTTTCAGGGGCCTTGCGCGCGGGTTCGGTGTTGCGGAGAGCGGGGAGTGTTGTGAGCGCAGCAATGGGTGACTCGGAGAGGAAGAGGCTGGTCTGAAGCGCGGGTTCGGCCGGGCGGTAGTGCATGATGTTCAGGCCTTTGACCCGGCGGGCCAGCGAGCGGAGGGTGCCGTTCAGGTGGGCGTCCTCCGCGTTGACCGGAAGGTTAGAGTGAGAGCGCGTGTCGTCGGCTGAGTCGATTGAATGGAGGGTGCCGTTCGTGATGGCGCCGTCCTGCGGCTGGCGCGGGGCGGACTGATAGCGAGAGGGCAGGGACCATGCGCAACTGCCGTGAGGGGTACGGTGCGGGGTGACGGTGGTGGCGGCCTGCAGGCGATCAGCGGGAAACGTGCGAGTGAATGTGGTGTCCTTCATTGTAGTGTCCTCGGGGGTATTTCGCACAACTGTTCTGATGCCGAAATCAAGAGTGCAGTTACTCCTGCAAGGAGGAAGAATCACGATAAACGGACGACGAATGCGATGAGGATGGTTGGGCGGTTCTAGCTCCGTATCGGCGCTGTTGTAGGCGACTTGAGAAGGTGGTGCGCTTCGCTGGTGATGCAAAGGAACGACGCGAGAGCGGTGCGTCTGTGTACATCAAGGAGATGCAGAACGGCGAGTGTGCTGAAGCAGAAGGAGAAGCCACGATGAGGTGCGGCTTCTAGGCCAGTGAGTCGGCCAGAGATTCAGAGTCTACGGCGCTTAGTTCGGTTGCTGTCTCTAGGGTATCAGATTGAAGCGCGGCGCGCAGGCGCTGCCAGGAGTCGTGGAGCATCTCCGGCAGGGTACGCGTATCGGCGAGGACGGCGAGGAAGTTGTTGTCGCCTGACCAGCGTGGGACGGCGTGGAGGTGCAGGTGTTGGGCGATGCCGGCACCGGCGGATTCGCCGAGGTTGAGGCCAAGGTTGAGGCCGTGGGGGTGGTAGACGGAGCGAAGGGCGCGCTCGGCACGGCGGCCGAGCCGTAGGATGTCCTCCGCGACGGGCAGAGGGAGTGCGGCGAGTGAGTCCTGGTGGAGGTAGGGGACGGCCATGAGATGACCGCTGTTATAGGGAAAGGCGTTAAGGACGAGGTAGGCGTGCGGGCCGCGTTCGAGTATCCAGACGGCGGCTTCGGCCTCGTCGCGATCCATTCCGTGAGCGATGGCGTAGTCGACGGCGGCGATCTGGTTGCAGAAGACGCAGCCGAGGTCGCCGGGCCAGGCGGAGAGCGCATCGGGCACGCCGGGGCGTTGACGGCCGCGGTCGCCGATGACGTAGGCATGACGCCACGGCGTCCAGAGCCGCTGGCCCGTCCCCATGTCCTGTTTGGCCGAGTTTTCGCCCGTTCCCATGAGCGAAGTATAGGACTGAAGTGCAGGCGCAGCGCAAACAAATTTATCAGTCCGGGCGCGGAGAGGCCGATATGGCGCGGGTTGGGAGGTTTGAGAGCGCGGGGGACGGATGAAGTGCGGTGCCGGAGTAGGATGCAACTCATTCTGGCACGAATCGGGTCGATGAACGAGTGTGACGCGTAAAGAGAGATCCATGCCGGGTGACTGACAGAGGCAGCGAAGAATATTTGCAACCTGCGAGGGGCTGGTTTCGTCTCTAGTGCAAGCGCCAGAAGTATGAAGAGTCGTTAGGGCCATTTTGCAGTGGAAGATCGTACCGGCACGTACCGGGCGACGCTGGAGGGGCACTGTAAGACAGGTGTCGAACGGTGCAGTTGCGTTCGTTAAAGCGAGGGGCCAGCGGAACGAAGATCGGCCCACGCTCGTTGACCCTGTAGAACTGCACTGTTACACTTGTACGTGAGAGTCTCTGCGTGCGGGATCCAGTCGCAGCCTCCCTCTTATTTGGAACACCACTCCCGCTGACATCACGAGCTTGTACGGAACCTCTTCGGGAGGCATGGTTTGCTGCCTTCTGCGGAGACAAAGTGGACAGCGAGAGCGGACTGGAACCCGGAAGCAGACGAACAACCCATGGCCGACTACGACCACAATTCTTTATCAACCGAGAGCACAGCCCTGAACACGACACTGGAACCAAACGCCCCCGAAGCCACGACGGAAACGTCGCCCGAGATCTCCACCATGACTGAGACCGCCGTCAACGCCGCACCCGCCGAGACCGCACAGATCACAGATCCCATCCCTGCAGTGCCCGAGCCAGTTGCGCTTGAGGCGGCCGAGGAGCCCGAGTACAGCGATGAAGACTTCGCCAAGGCGCTGGAGAGCTTCGACCGTGAGCAGGCTGCTGAGAAGGACGCAGCGCAGTCGCTGACCGCCGAAGAGGTGGTGGTGACAGGTACGGTGGTGAAGATCACCGACAAGCACATGGTGGTGGACATCGGTCTGAAGTCCGAGGGCCTGATTCCTCTGGATCAGGTGGTGGACCACACAGGTGCGCCGAAGTTTGCCGTGGGCGATTCGATCGAAGTGGTGGTTGAGCGTGAGGAGTCCGAGGGCGGTTACCTCGTGAGCCACGAGAAGGCCCTACGCCACAAGGTCTGGGACAAGCTTGAAGAGGCTGCGAACACCAAGACGCCTGTGAAGGGTATGGTTGTGAGTCGCGTCAAGGGCGGTCTGACGGTCGACATCGGCATCAAGGCATTTTTGCCTGGCTCGCAGGTTGAGGTTCGCCCGGTGCGCAACCTGGACGGCTACATCGGCACGGAGCTGGAAGTCCGTGTGATCAAGCTGAACAAGAAGCGCGGCAATGTGGTGATCTCACGCAAGGAGATCCTCGAGGAAGAGCAGAACGCCAAGAAGGCCGTGACGCTCTCGACCCTCGAAGAGGGTTCTGTGTTTACCGGCGTGGTGAAGAACCTGACTGACTACGGCGCGTTTGTGGACATGGGCGGGCTGGACGGCCTGCTGCACATCACGGACATGAGCTGGGGCCGGCTGACGCACCCGCGCGACCTCGTCAATGTGGGCGACGAGATCCAGGTGAAGGTGCTGAAGTTCGACAAGGATAAGCAGCGCGTGTCGCTGGGCTTCAAGCAGTTGACGCCTGACCCGTGGCTGGACGCGATCGAGCGCTACCCGGTGGGTGCGCAGGTTCGCGGCCGCGTGCTGAGCGTGACCGACTACGGCTCGTTTGTTGAGTTGGAGCAGGGCATCGAAGGCCTGGTCCACGTGAGCGAGATGACGTGGTCCAAGCGCATGAAGCACCCGAGCAAGATGGTGAAGCCGGGCGACGAGGTTGAGACGATCATCCTCTCTGTGAACCCGACCGACCGCCGGATTTCGCTGGGCATGAAGCAGCTGCAGGACAATCCGTGGGAGGCGCTCGAGGACAAGTACCCAGTGGGTCAGGTCATCGAAGGCCGCGTGCGTAACCTTACGGACTTCGGTGCGTTCATCGAGATCGAGGACGGCATCGACGGCCTGGTACACGTTTCGAACCTGAGCTGGACCAAGCGCATCAAGCATCCTTCGGAGGTCCTGAAGAAGGGCGAGAAGGTAAAGGCTGTTGTTCTGGGCGTTGAGCCGGAGAACCGTCGCCTGTCGCTTGGCGTGAAGCAGCTGCAGCCGGATGTGTGGGACACGTTCTTCGCGCAACACCGCGTTGGCGACGTCATCAAGGGCAAGGTTCTGCGCACGGCGCAGTTCGGAGCGTTTGTTGAGATCGCCGAGGGTGTTGAGGGTCTGTGCCACGTCTCCGAGGCTGTTGACGACAGCGGCAAGCAGATCACACTCGAGGTCGGCAACGAGCACGAGTTCAAGATCGTCAAGATGAACCAGGAAGAGAAGAAGGTCGGCCTGAGCATCAAGGCGATCGGCGAAGAGGCAACTCGTGCCGAGGTGGAGAGCTACAAGGAGTCGGCGGGCAAGAACAAGGGCGGCAAGGGCGGTTCAAGCTCTTCCTCCAGCTCGAACTCCGGTTCTACTACGCTGGGCGATCTGCTGAAGTGGAAGCAGAGCGAGAACGAAGACAACGAGTAAGCAGACAGTGGTGAAACGCAGAGGCCGCCGAGTGAATCGGCGGCCTTTGTGTTTTTGCCGCGGTGGGGATTTTATAGCGGGCTTTCAGCCCTTTGGATCTTGCCTGGGCGTATACCCTTCGCCCTGAGCTGGGAAGTGTGCCGCGCCTTTGGTGCTAGACGAGGCTGGGTAGCGATCTGGGGCCGGTTGATGTTAGGCAAAGGCGCTTTGAGGTTTCGGCGCTGGTCTAGTCGTTTTCAGGCTCGGGGATGATGGAGGCGACGGTTTGTTGGGTGGTGGGGTCGTCGCCGAAGGTGGGGAGGTGGTGCATGTCGGGTTCGCGGCGGAACCAGGTGAGCTGGCGTTTGGCGTAGTTGCGGTGGCCTTGTTGCGCGGCGGCGATGGCGGCTTCGAGGGTGCTTTCGCCGCGGAGGACGGACATGGCCTGCGCGTAGCCTAGCGCGCCGAGGTTGCGGCAGGAGTCGCCGTAGCGGTTGCGGAGGGTGCGGGTCTCTTCGACGAGGCCTCGGGTGAACATGGCGGCGGCACGGTCGTTGATGCGAGCGTAGAGGGCCTCGCGAGGTGGTTCGAGGAGGAATTGTGTGATGTTGTAGCCGGTGAGAGGATCGCGGCCGGACTCCCATTGGGTGGTTTGGGGCGTGCGGCCTGCGAGGGTGACCTCGATGCTGCGGATGAGTTTGGGGATGTCGTTTTCGTGGATGGCGGCGGCGGCGCGCGGGTCGAGGCGGTGCAGGATGCGGTGCAGCCAGCCGGGGCCGTGTGTGGATTCGCTGGTGCGGAGGCGGTAGCGGAGGGCCTCGTCGCGCTGCGGTGCGGGTGCGAGGCCGTGCAGGAGGGCTCGGAGGTAGAGGCCGGTGCCGCCGGCGACGATGGGGACGCGGCCACGGGAGCGGATGTCTGCGATGGCGGAGCGGGCGTGGCGGGCATAGTCGCCGGCGGTGCAGGCTTCATCGGGCCAGTAGATGTCGATGCAGTGGTGCGGGATGAGGGCGCGCTCGGCGGCGGAGGGCTTGGCGGAGCCGATGTCCATGAGGCGGTAGACGGCGATGGAGTCGCAGCTGACGATCTCGCCGCGGAGGCGCTGGGCGAGTGAGATGGCGAGGGCCGTTTTGCCGCTGGCAGTGGGGCCGGCGATGACGATCAGCGGATGGTCACTTTGAGGATTGGTGCTCACCAGTGCCTCCACCAGCCTGGGAAGAAGACGTTCTGGACGCCGGAGCGGGCGATGCCGGCGAGCAGAACGATGAGGCCGAGCAGAATGAGGCCGCGTGTCGTGCTGCGGCGTTGCAGGAGGGCGCGCGTGTTGCGGTAGGCTGCCTGCTCTGCGAGCGCTCGCTGCAGTGCTTGCGTGGCTGCAGGAGGCTGCGGTGGGGCGGCGCGTCGCTCGGTGGGTTGAGGCATCTGTGGTTACTAGTATGGCCCACGCGGCTTAGTACTCGCCGTAGCGTCCTTTGATCGAGTCGAATAGCTTTGCGGAGTCGTAGCCGACTCCATCCTTGAAGACGATCTCAACGTTTTCGATATCGCTGATCTTTGTACTTGGATCGCCCTTGATGACGACCAGGTCGGCGCTTTTGCCTTGGGCTATGGACCCGATCTTATCCTGTCGACCGAGATAGGTGGCTCCGTTCAGCGTCGCGATCTTGATGGCTTCGAGCGGTGTGAAGCCTGCGTCAACGAGCAGCTCCAGCTCTCGCTGATCGCCGTAGCCGGCCAGTGCGCCACCATCGCCGGTGGGGTCGACGCCAGCCATCAGGAGACCGCCGGCGGCATAGAACTTCCGCTCGAGCTGTACGCCGTGCTGATACATGAGCGCTTGACGGGCATTCTCTGCGGGGGTGCGGTTCAGTTCTATGTTGCGATTGTAAAGATAAGCCTCGCGAGAGTGCGGGGCCATCGCTTCGAGTACGCGGTTCTGCAGCTTGAGGTGCGTGGGGATCATACTTTCGAAGACGGGCAGGGTGCTGGTGATCGTCACATGATGGTCGATGAGAAGCTTGATGAGAGCCGCAGCTTCCGGACCATCGGGATCCATGCTGGCGAGGGTCGCGTTGCCTACGGTCTTGGTGGGGCAGAGGTCGGGCTGTTTGCCGGGATCGAGCTGAGTGTTTACGAAGAAGCCATGTTCGAGGTTGTCGATCCCGGCTTCGACCGCTTCTGGATAGGTGACGGAACAGAGGTGTCCAGTGACCTTGAAGCCGTGCTTGTGCGCTTCGTCGATGGCAGCTTTGAGTTCAGCGCGGTGGATGAACATATAAGCCTTGAAGCTGGTGACACCCCGCGAAGCCCAGTAATCGACGGTATTGCGGGCTTCGTCGGGGCTGGTGAGGGCGTTCATTTGAATGAAGGGGCTGCCAGGGCCCTCAAGATAGGGAGAGGAGACGTCCATATGAGGACCAGGCAGATGGCCCGCGTCGATCTCGTGATGAAGATTGAGATCGGTGTACGGTTCAACGCTGCCAGCGGTGCGAATGGTCGTGACGCCAGCTGCGAGGTACATGCGGGGCGCGCTGAAGGCCATCTCGCTGCCCAGCAAGGGCGGTTCCGAGGTGCCATCGGCAGCTGAGTTTTCGCGCTCGATGTAGAAGAGATGCTCGTGCATTCCAACCAGGCCGGGAATGACCGTACGGCCATGCAGATCGATGATTTCGGCGTGGGTATTCGCGGGAATATCTTTGGTGATGCTGGCGATCTTGCCGTTCTCGATGAGAATGGTCTGGTCTTCGAGCGGTGCTGCGCCCGTCCCGTCGATGATGCGGACGTGGGTGAGCAGGATTTGTGGAGCGTTCACCTTGACGAACTTTGTTACGTTGGGGCTGAGTGTGGCTACTTGAGCACTGAGTGAGATGCTCGACAAGATGATTGCGGGCAAGCTGAAGCGGAGGTGCATTCTCGTTCTCCGAAGGTCGCGGCCATTCTCGCAATGGCGCGAGGGGTGGCGTACCTGATGATTTGCGGATATTTGAAGGACTCGCAGCGAGGTGTAGGCCAGCTACAACGTTCGCTACTGTTTTTTGGATTCTTCCGTGATGAACTCAGCTACTTACGGCTACAAAGTGGTCAGGCTCTTCGACAAAGGGGAAGTGACCGCTTTTGGAAAACGCCACGAACTTCGATCCGGCGATCGCCTTATGAATCTTCCAAGCCGTAGATGGAGGGATATTGGCGTCAAAACGGCCAGTGATGACCAACGTAGGGATCTTCATGGTCTGCAACTGGGGCCATTGGTTTACCGTCTTCATCGATTCGGCGTTGGCTGCATTGATCTTCCGGTCAAGTCTGATTCCTTTTGCCTGAGCTTCAAACGCTCGCCGATTCTCTTCCGAGTAGAACAGCATGGAAAGGTGCCGGCTGTACTCTTCATCCCAGCTCTTTGGATCGTCGTCGTTCTTTTTTGCAGATCGAGACTGCTCCATGGTGTCAGGAAAGAAGCTATCCAGAGTGCCGATGCTCTCCTCATTCCAATTCGGTCGCGCCGAGTCAACGAGTATCATCTTCTCCACATGCTGCGGGTACGCTTCGGCATAGCCCATCGCGATATTGCCGCCCCACGAATGCCCGGCGATGACGATCTTTTCGACGCCTAGAGACTTACGCAGTGCCTCCACATCGGCAACCTGAGCATCAAGGGTCTGGGGTGCATCCGGGTTCAATAGACGGGACGCGCCTAAGCCACGCTGATCGTAAAACACGATCGGTCGCTGCTTAGAGAACTCTTCCCAAGCTTCTGCCCGAGACGTGATTTGAAGAGGAAATCCTGGACCACCATTGGCGAAGATGATTGGCACCTCCGTCTTTGAGCGGAGAGAACCATGAATCTCAAAGGAGATGTCGACATCTGTGGAATGCGCGATACCTGTTTTCAGAGGATGGGTCTGGGCGGACAGAGGGCCGGACAGGGAGATGGAAAGGAGCAACAAAACACGCTTAAGCTTCTTGGCTGTTTTCACTGTAGATATATCAAATCCTTCATCTGTGGCGCGTAACCGGCACATACAGAAGGAACCTCATCAGGGGGCAGATGAGGTTCGTCCATATTGCTACAACGTTTGATGTCAGGTTTTATTCCAGGTTTTGAGGCGAACAGGCAGCGAGCCGAGTGTCCGTAGACAGCTGCGGCGTTACTGCAGGTTCTTGTTGACCATGTAGTGGAAGCGGAGCTCCAGGTTAGGGCCGTGGAACTGCTTGGGCAGAGGAGGGAACTGGCCTTCGCTGATGATGGAGCCCCAGGCCGCTTTGTCGATGGCGACGTCGTGGGACGAGCCTTCGAGAACCATAGAGCCGATGCGTCCATCGGGCAGGATAGAGAAACGGATGAAGGTCTCGCCCTGCTTCATGAGCGGTGGCTCGGTCTCTTCGGGGAGCAGCGGAATCCAGTTGCGGTAGACGTCCATCTGGAGGCGGCGGAGGTAGTCGGAGAAGTCGACGCCTTGCGTGTCGGAGAGAACTTGCACGCCGCCACCGGCGGTGGCGCCTTTTCCGGTGCGGATGGTGTCGTGCGCCCCGGAGGTGCCGGCGCGCGAGCCGCGCAGGAGGTCCTTCATCGCGTCGCTGGTGCTGGGTGTCCCGAAGGTGGGACGGTTGGCGTTGGGTTGCGGTGCGGGTGCATCGGCCAATGCGGGGGCAGGTTTGGGTGATGCGGGTAGTGGCGGCGCAGGCTGTGGCGGAGCGGGAGTGGCGGCTGCGGCCGGTTGTGGTGGCGCGGGAGCAGGTGCCGGCGCAGGTTGTGGTGCGGGCGGTGTGGGCCGCTCTTCGCGCAGGTGTTCGAGTGTCTTGGTGTCTACTTTGGGCGCGACGCGCGGCGCGGGGTGCACCAGGGTGCGTGGCAGCACTGGTGTGTTGAGCTGAACCATCTCGCGGTGTTTGAGGACGTCGGCGGGGTTGACCAGAGCCGGGGCGTGCCAGAGGTAGCGGGGGCCGTAGAGAACCACCCATGCGAGGGCGACGCAGATGAAGAAGGAGATGTAGAGCGATTCGCGGAAACGCCGCCGGGCAAGCTCATCCTCGATAGAGTCGAGCATGTGGATGAGCTCCGCTGCTTCCAGCTCGCCGTAGCGGCTGGTGCGGATGCGAACCGGTCCGTCGGGCTGCGGCGTGGCCGGAACGACGTGCAACTGGCCGTCTGCGTTGGCATCTGGGGTGGGGAAAGGCGTTACGACCGGCTCTAACTGCTGCCGGGGTTCACTCTCGATATGTTCTGGGTCGCGCTGTGGGGTGCTCGTAGGCATCGGGTACTTAGGTCTCTGACGTTTCTTTTGCGCAGAATGTTGCGCTCTGCCGACGAGAAACACCAGACGCCGCCACCTTAAATCACGCAGTAGACGGCGGATGGCCGTGGAAGACTCCGTGAGGGTGCCGACTAACTGGCTGCTTCCATTCTCTCATCCCTTGCTGGGGGAGTTTTATGAGGCGGAAGAGGCTTTGCAGGAAACTTCTGTACTCGTCGGCCGCAATGCGTTCGCGCCTTCGGCTCACGCATTTGCAAGATGCGGAGAAATGACAAGCCTTCGGGTTGGGCTACTCGCCGGGAAGGACCTCGCCTTTGCGGCGGTCGAAGACCTTGCGGACGATAAAGAAGGCGAGCCAGACGCAGGCAGCCACCGAGACGCCGACGACCAGGCTGCGGTGATCGCGAATCACCTCGCGGATGTCGTGGATGAGTGCGGGGCCGAACCAGATGGTGAGGAGGGAGAAGACGAGATACTGCGTGAACTTGCCGCAGAAGGTGGCGAGCAGGAAAGGGCCGGGACGCATCTCGAAGACGCCTGCGGCGAACTGGAAGACCTTGAGCGGCGTGGGCGGCGGGCCGAGCGATGGGATGAGGATAGCGAAGAATTCCTGGCGCTCGAAGCGGTCGCGCATGCGCTCATAGCGTTCGCGGTCGACGCGTTTGAGCAGGAAGAGTTCGCCGCCGGCGCGGCCGATGTAGAAGGGCACGAGCGAACCGAGGGTGGATGCTCCTGCAGCCATGAGGCAGTAGAGCAGAAACTTGTGCGGCTGGGCGTGGACGTAGCCAACGATAACGCTGTCCATGGATCCGGGTAGGGGGATGAGCGCAGAGTCAAGCAGCGCAAGGCCGCCGACGCCCCAGATGCCGAGCGGCTTGAGCACGGCGAAGATGGCGGCAGAAAACTTATGAAGAAGAGCGATAGGTCCGAGTTTCACGAGTGATTCCATTCTATCGCCACGACGTTAAGGGACGGTGGCTTTAGTGGGCGGAGGCGGCGTGCTCTGTGTTGCCGGCGAGGAGATCGAGTGCGTGGCCTAGCAGAGGCAGCACTGCGAGGAGGGAGCTGCACGCGCCTGCGGGGCTGCCGGGGAGGTTGAGTACCAGCGCACTACCGCAGATGCCGCAGACGGCGCGGCTAAGTGCAGCGAATGGCGTGTGATTCAGACCGTCCTGCCGCATGAGTTCTGCGAGGCCGGGGACGAGGCGGTCGCAGATGGCGAGCGTGGCCTCGGGTGTGATGTCGCGGGCGGCGAGGCCTGTGCCGCCAGTAGTGACGATGAGCTGGGCGCGTGAGGCAGCGGAGCGCAGGGCGGCTTCGAGCTGGGGCTGCTCGTCGGGGAGGATGAGGGTTTCGGTGACGTGGCCGCCGGAGTCGGTGAGAAGAGATGCAACCGCCGGGCCGGAGAGGTCGGCCTGCTCGCCGCGGTGGCAGCGGTCACTAACGGTGATGACGATGGCACGACGGCCGTGCAGGGAGGGAGATGCCATAGCCGTTTTAGATCAGCGGTTGGCTGGAGGGGTGTGAGGACTCGGAGAACTTTGCTGCCAGTGCGGGCAGGCCGAAGAGTACGGCCGAAACGATCGCGGTGGAGAAAAGGTCGTTCGCGTAGAAGGGCAGGCCTGCGACGTAGCAGCTGGTGAGGCCAGCGGCGCTGTGCGGATACATCGTGCTGCCAGCCCAGACGGAGAAGTTGCTCAGCAGGAAGAAGCTGGTGGACGATGCGAAAACACCTGCGACTACGCGGAGAGCCGTGACTTTGCGCAGCAGAGAGCTGCCCATGAGGCAGACCGCTGCATACCATCCCCAGGTAACTAGATAAGCGCTGAGATGGAAGGGATAGACGTAGATGCGGGTGGTCAGGTAGACGTCCATGAGCGCCATGACGGCGACGGCGACGACGGCCTGCCAACGTGGGCGACGCGAACCGAAGAAGAGCAGTCCAGCGCCTACTGCCGTGAAGTTGAACGCAACGGCGTGGTTTATATGCGGGACCAGGCGGCTGAGAGCGGCTAGCAGTAGAACGAGGAAGGCAATCATGATGGTTGGCCTTTGGGGGTGCGGAGAGTCGGCGAAGATGCGCCTGCATTGATTGTAATAGAACGGCGATGCGGGATGGAGTTAGTGCGGGAACCTGCTCAGGAGCTGAAGGACGGTTTGCCCGAGATTGATCGACTGGAGTAGGCGCACGTAGGTCATCAGAACGACGGCGTGCGTTTCGACGCGGCCGTCGAGGGCCTGCTGCACGACGCGGCCGTTGGCGTTGACGCTGACGACGCCGGTCAACGGGGTTTTGCCGGTGAGCTGAAGCCAGGAGACGCTGCCCATAAAGCGCGGGTCGCGGAAGGTGACCTGGCGCAAGGATGGCTTCGCGGCCCCGACGATCGGTTGGTTTTCGGTGAGGATGGGCATGGACGACCAGTCGAGAAACGCGCGGCCGAGCGGGCTGAACTGCGCGGCGCGGATGGCGTCGTCTGTGGGGAGTTTGGGGTAGGTGACTTCGCTGGTGAGGACCGTGCCGGAGCGGACTTCGATGGTGGCGAGCTGGTAGAGCGGGCCGTAGTCCATGACGACAGCCCAGTGAAAGGGGTTGACGGGCTCGGGGCTGGCCTGAACGCGTTGCACGGTAAGGAGCACGGATGGTGGCTGCACGAGCTCGGTTTGCGGGACGGCGGCTGGGGTTGTGCCGTCGGTGGCGACGATGGTCTGGGGTGTGGCGGTGGTGGATGCGTCCGGCGCGGGTGCAGCTGGTACCGGGACTGGGACGGCGATGGGCGTCGGCTCCAGCTGGTAGCTCTGCAGCATGGCGATCTCCATGGCGCGCTGGTGCTCGACGTAGCGCAGAGTCCACCAGCAGAAGATGCAGACGAGGGCGGCGATGGCCAGGCCGCGGCCGCGGAAGGCCTGCCGCTTTGCGCCGACCTCCGCACTGATCAGGCCGAAGAGCGACGGCGCGGTGAGCGCGATGACTAGAAGGCCGAAGATGATGGGATCGAAGATGAAGGCGATCGATGCCGCGTACCAATGGGTGTTGAAAGGGTAGAAGGGGCGGATGCCGTAGTTGTTGGTGTAGTCCAGGAGGAGATGGCTCAGGAGGGCAATCAGCGCGCAGGCGTAAAGCCATCCCCAGCGGACAGGGGCCTTGGTGAGAGGCTTGCTGATTTGGTTTGGCGAGGGTCTACGCTGGCGTGCGCGGGTGACGCGCCAGCTATGGAGCGCATAGATAGCGCCGACCAGAGCGGCAGCCTCAAAAGGCAGGCCGACGAAGGTGTGCGTGATGCCGCGATGGTGCGCGAATCCTTCGATGGGGCCACGGAGACCCCAGAGGGTGTCGATGTCAGGGAACTCGGCGGCGATCGCCATAGTGAGGGTTGCGTAGGCGGCGCGGCGATTGAAGCCGGCCCGCGCCAGACAGGCGCCAGTCAGCACATGAGTCACCGGCTCCATGGAGAGGTCCTGTTCGTGGGGGTTTCGAGGGTGGTTGAGCTCAAACAGAGACGAGCAGAGCGATTTGACGCCCTGCTCGTTCTGAAGGATTGCGATACAGCCGACAAGTTAGGAGACGGCGACAGAGTCCATCTCCTCCTGCTCGCGTGCTGCTTCGGCGGCAACGGCGACGCTCTCGCGCTGGCGTGCGGATTTACCCATCGCCGTCAATACCTTGGTTTCAACCGGCGAGATCATGCTGGGTTTGAAGCCGATCGCCACGTGGCCAGGAGCATCACCGAGAGCTTCGGAGATGCGGTTCCAATGGAAGAACGGCGAGGTGGTCGGCAGCAGGATCATCTTGCGCTCGGGCTCGGGGATCGCGAAGTAGACGCTCCATGTGCTGATGGCGCAGAGGTAGCCGATGGTACCGAAGAGGTAGATGGGCGAGTAGACCGAGTGCGCGCCGGTGGTCCAGAACCAGGCAGCCTGCACGAGCTCGGTGGTGGAGATGATGCCGAGGCCGAGCGCTACGCCGAAGACGTGGCTGCGGAAGGTGAGGCCAAGCGGCTTGATGGCGATGCAGACGAAGAGAAGCAGGCAGAGCGTGAGAACGTGAACGCCCTCTTGCGATCTCTCGATGACGGTGGTGAAGGCGATGCTGGACGCGCTGCCGGTGGAGAAGACGTGTGGCCCAAGAGCGATGACGCCAGCCAGTACGAGGGAGACGGCGGCGACCCACTTGAAGACGAGGGTTCCCATTCTTTGGAGGCCCTTCAATGGGCGCATGGCTTGATGGAAGACACCATATATGATGGCGACCATCAGTACCGCCTGAACGGCGGCGAGCGTCTCAGTCCCAAACCAGAAGATCTTGTAGCCGACGTGAAGATTGATCCCGAGGGCTTTGCGGTAAAAGAGAATCGGCACCTGAATCAGTTCGACGGCGAGCAGCGAGAGCAGGTAGAAAACCAGAGATTTGAACTTCGGGAGCATGTGGTTGCGCCACATGACAAAAAGAGCTGCCAGAACCAGAACGATAGCCAGGATTTCCGTGTCTCTTAATATGAGCTTCGTGTCCATGTCGTTCTCCAGGGAAGGTACAGCCTCGATCATACGAGGCTGTATCCCGAGAAATCAACAGAACACGAAGATATTTTCGAATATTCGGTCTCACCCCAGACCAAGAAGGGACTAGTCCATGCCGCAGGCGTTGGGGTCGTTGGGGCCGCAGAGACCCTGAGAGCCGATGACGCCGAGGGGAGCAACCTGAGCCTTGGAGGTGGTGCGGGCGTGGGCGGAGACGGTGACAGCTCCGAAGCCGACAACGGTGAGGGACAGAACGAAGAGGCGGACGATGTTGTTCTTCATGTGAAGTTTCTCCTTGGCAGGTAACTTGCGATTTGCGTGTTACTGAATGTGTCGCTGTGTTGCTAAGCTGAGATGAAGGTATCCGGAGCGTCTGGCTAAGTCCATATGCCAGAAGGAGATGCACTTCTTCTATTCCGTAACCATTACCTGAGTCATGGTCGTAACTTTCCCATTTGGGGATGTCACTAGCGCTTTTAGTAACTTCGCCCGGACGAGGTTAACTCAGGGGTAATCAGGTTGTTTGGGAGGCGATTGCGGCTTCGTCGCTCGCTCCGCGTATGCTCAAATTGAGGCGAAGAGTCACGATGGCGCACACCCCATATCCCCGTTCAGATCGCGATTTGCTCAGTAGAATCAGCCGTTCGGCGGGAGGACGCGCCGGATACAAGCAACTGATCCGTGAGCTTGGGTTGGGAGGTGGCAGGGAGCGGCGGCTGTTGCTTGAGCAGCTGACACGGATGGTTGCGCGGGGCGAATTGGCCCGGGTGGGTGAGGATGCCTGGTCTTTGCCGTCGCGGAACGACAAACCAACGAGGGTATACCCTAGCGACCAACGTACCCCCCGTTTTCATGGTTGGAAGGGCCTGGAGGCCTCTGTAGAGTCGTCGCGCGATAGGCTTTTGAGCGGAAGGCTCGATCTGCACCGCGATGGATTTGGATTTGTGCGCCCTGATTCGAGCTCTCCGGGGCGTGAGGGCGACATTTTTATCCCACCGAATGAGATCAATGGGGCGATGCAGGGTGATCTGGTGCTGGTGGACGAGGCTCCCCCTGGTAGAGATGGCCGGAGATCAGGGCGTGTGGCGCGTGTGCTAACGCGGCGGAATCCTACGGTGGTGGGGATATTCCACTATGCACGCCCGCATGGACGACGCGATCCGACTGCACCAACGGGGAACTACGTTACGCCACTGGATGAGCGGATTGGCGGAGCCATCTCTATATCGGATGGGGATGAGGTGGTCGCGGTGCCTGCGGACAGCCCGCATCGGATGCTGGGGGACGAGGCCCTGCACAAGTTACAGGAGTGGGAGCCGACGAATCCTGACTTTCCGCTGGAGGGGCTGGCGGTCGATGTCGAGATTACGGCGTTTCCGACGCCGGGCCGGGCGGCGCGGGGGCGTGTGCTGGAGGTGCTGGGGCCGCCGGATGCGTTTGGCGTCGATGTCGAGATTATTATTCGGAAGCACCATATACCCCATGCGTTTCCGGCTCCGGTGCTTGCGGAGGCGGTCGAGCGAGCGCAGGAGACGGTAGAGGCGCTGGCGGCTGAGGCTCCGGAAGAGCTGGCGCTACGGGAGGATTTTCGTTCGCTGCCGACTGTGACGATCGATGGTGAGACGGCGCGGGACTTTGACGATGCCGTGCTGGTACGCGAGCTGCCGAATGGCAATACAGAGCTGCAGGTTCATATTGCTGACGTGAGCTGGTATGTAGGGCCGGGATCGGCGCTGGATACCGAGGCCCGGATGCGCGGGACGAGTGTGTATTTTCCGGATCGCGCGGTGCCGATGCTGCCCCATGCGCTCTCCAGTGGGATGTGCAGCCTGCTGCCGAACGCGGACAGGCTGGTGCTGAGCTGCATCATGGAGGTTGATCCGCGTGGCGAGATTGTGGGGTATCGCGTGTGCGAGGGGGTGATCCGGAGCGCGCGGCGGATGACGTATACGAGCGTGCAGCACTGCTTGAATGCGTCGCCGAACGCTGCGGTTTGGAATGATCGCGGACAGATTACGCCGGTTGCGAGCGCGGAGGACATTGCGGAGCGGGAGCGCGTAGCGCTAGAGCAGGCGGAGTTGCCGGCGGCATTCGACGCGATGCTGGAGCTGGCGCTGCGGCTGAATGCGAAGCGCGTTCGGCGCGGGTCGATTGATTTTGATCTGCCGGAGCCGGTGGTGGAGTTTGATCCGGACGGAAATATGAAGGCGATTGTGCGGTCGGAGCGTGGGTGGTCGCACCGGCTGATTGAGGAGTTCATGCTGTCGGCCAACGAGTGCGTGGCGACGTGGCTGGAGCGGCAGAGGATTCCAAGCATTTACCGCATCCACGAGATGCCGGACCCGAAGCGGATTGTGGAGTTTGAGGAGACGGCGGCGGGGTTTGGGCACTCGCTGGGGTTGGGCAACCTGCCGGTGCGGAAGCTGACGATGAAGAGTGATCGCCGTGACAGTCGGCAGCGCAGCGCGCGGGGGAAGGATTCGCGCGGGGCGCAGCAGCATGAGATTCCGGAGTCGATTCCGGTAACGCCGCAGCTCTATCAGAGGCTGGTGCGACGGATCAGCGGTACGGCAGAGGAACGGATTCTGGCTTACCTGATGTTGCGGTCGTTGAAGCAGGCGAGGTATGCGGAGAAGAACGAGGGCCACTTTGCGCTGGCGAGCCCGAGCTACACGCACTTTACGTCGCCGATTCGGCGGTATCCGGATCTGATTGTGCACCGGCTGGTGCGTGAGCGGCTGCGTGCGGGGGCCGATCCGCGTGGTGGGGCGATTCTTTCGACCGATCCGCAGCCTTGGCAGACGGAGTTTGATCGCAAGCGCGGGAAGCATGCTGCGGACGTGGCGGTTGTTCGCGGGGTAGGTGCGGTGGTTGCGAATCCACCGATAGCGGCTGAGGAGTTGAGTGACATTGCTACGGAGAGCTCGCAGGCGGAGCGTAGGGCTGCCGATGCAGAGCGCGAGCTAATCGAGTGGAAGAAGATCAAGTTCATGCAGGACCGTGTGGGCGAGGACTTCAAGGCGGTCATCCTGTCTTGCACGAAGTATGGGTTCTTTGTGGAGCTGGATGACCTGTTTATCGAGGGGCTGGTTCCGCTGGGGTCGCTGGCGGGGGACCATTACAGCTTCCGCGATACAGACCGCGCAATTGTGGGTAGCCGAACGGGGCATGTGTTTTCGCTGGGGCAGCGGGTTGAGGTGATTCTTGACCGCATCGACCGGCAGCAGCGGCGGCTGCAGTTTGCGCTGCTGCCCGGGACTGAGCCGGTGGCGAACACGGGGGCTCCGAAGAAACAGAAGAAGGCGAAGAAGGAGAAAGCTGCTAAGCCGAAGGTGGAGGGGAAGGCGAAGAAGCGGCAACGCAAGAAGCGTTAGGCGCGAACGCCCGCAGGTGGCACGGGCGTTCGGTGTTGGGTGTGTTGTGCTATTCGGCGAGGTGGTAGTTCACCGTGATGGTGGTCTCGACCTCGGTGGGGTTGCCGTTGAGCAGGTAGGGCTTGTAGGTCCACGCCTTAACAGCGTCGAGGGCCGATCCCCGAAGCTCTTTGGGGCCGGAGATGACCTCCAGGTTTTTGATGACGCCGTCTTTGCCGATGATGGCGTTGAGCACGACTACTCCCTGGATCTTTTGATCTTTGGCTTCCTGCGGGTAGACGGGGGTCACCTTGGAGAGGATGTTGCCGGCCATGATGCCGGCGGAAACCTGCATGGAGCCGGATGAGGCTTGCGTGTCGTCTGTGTCTTCAACGGTGGTAGGAGTGAGGACGCGGATGCGGGTTGCTGCGGCCGTTGTCGAAGCTGCGGTCTCCGATGCGGTTACCGGCGCGGTCGCAGATGCGGTCGCTGGCGCTGAGGTAGAGGCTACTTCAACGGCGAACGACTGCGCTGGCTTACCGGTCGCAGGGTGCGGTATCGCGAGGGTGAAGCTCGTTGGCGGTGTGGGAGCGGTTTGCGTTGCGACCTGCATGCGCAGGGCCAGCGCGGAGGCGCAGGCTGTGAGGCCAAGTGCTGCGCAGGCGGCTGCTGTTGCGACACGCCGGATGCCGCGAATGTCGATCCTCTTTTCGGTCAAATTCATAACTCTCCTCTCAAAGTCTTCAGCGTGGTTGGCATCGAAGATTCCGATGGCGTGGATGGGGACGAGCTGCGTTGCGGCGGAGAACGTTGTGGCCAGGCGGAGCAGCGAACGGGCGTAGCGCTCGCGGCCGCATACGGCTTCGGCGGCCATGGCGTCGCAGACGATCTCGCGGGTTTCCGCGATGCGCTGGCGGGTGAGCCATTGGAACGGATGCAGCGCGATGGGCAGCGAGATGAGCTCGTAGAGCAGGTTCTTTGCGAAGTCGTGCCGCTGCATGTGCGCGAACTCGTGGGCGAGGGCGGCTTCGAGGTCTTCGTTGCCGACGGTGATTTCGACGTCGACGGGGAGCATCAGAGTGCGGCGGCGGATGCCGAGAGTGAGTGGTCCGGAGATCTCGTTTGAGACAGCGACGATGGCGTTGTGCACACCGAAGATGCGCGCGTAGCGGGCGCAACGTTCGGTGAGGTCGCTGGGCCGTGATGCGGGCTCAGCTCGAAGCTGGAGCACGGTTGCGTGGCGCAGGCCGACTGCGAGACGGAGAGCAAAGTAGAGCAGAGCGCATCCGTATAGCGTTGTAGCAATAGTGAGCCATACGGGAGCCATCTGCAGACCGCCGTGCACGATGCCTGCGCCGGTGGTTACGGTGACGTAGGCTCCGGTAGTGTTGTGGACTGACGAATGCATGGATGCGATGGCCGTTTGCAGCCACTGCTGTAGAGGGAACGAACATCCCGGCAGCACGGTTTCCAGCAGCACCGCGCTGACCCAGATGCGGTGCTGCGTTGCGGGGCCGCTGCGGTGTGCGAGGCGAGCGGCGAGCCATGCTGTCGTGAATAGCAGAGGTACCTGCCAGAGCGCATTCATGGCGTATCCGAGTACCCAGAGTTCGATGGCTTTCATGCGTCTTCTCCTTCCTCGGCGAGGCGTTTTGTCAGCTCTGCGATCTTTTTTGCATCGATCTGCTTGCTCTTGATGAGGCTCATGACGAGCTCTTCGCTGGAGCCGCCGAAGACGCGGTCGATGAGGTCTCGGACGGCGTGGCTGGAGGCCCTGGCTTCACTGACAGTGGCGCTGTAGACGAACGCGCGGCCTTCGAGCTGGCGCTTGAGTTTGCCCTTGCGTTCGAGGATGTTGAGCATCGTCTGGACGGTGGTATAGGCGAGCTCCTGCTCGAGGCCCTCCTGCACTTCGGTGACGGTGCTTGCGCCGCGCCGCCAGATGACCTGCATGAGTTGAAGCTCCAGCTTGGTGAGGCCGTTCTTTTCTCGTTTTGCCACGATCAGCTCCTATTGAATTAGGAGATTAGGCCGAGGTGGAGAGGTTGTCAACTAAATTCTTAGGACATCCGGTTGTGGTCGTGGTTGTCAGCCACCGATGTGGGGTGGAGGCGCCGCTGACTATTAGCTTTCTCGCCATATCCGGTGCCGGGGACGTTTCCTGTCGATAACCGTAATGACGGATTCAACCGAACGTACTGTAGAGCCTGGCCTGATCCGCGTCTAGAATAACGGCAAGATGAAAAAGAATTGGCTGTTTCTCTTGCTTCTCTGTCTGCCTTTGTCTGCCTCCGCGCAGGCAGTTGCTCCCGAGCCCCCGCCGGGTGCCTGCGGTAACGTGCTCGCGAAGCATGTCGACGACAACCTGAACCCGCTCATCGAGGCCGACTGCGACTCGACTGCGTACTACTTCGGAATCGGTCGCGACAAAGACTACACATTGGCGCGGTCTTGCGCCTACCTGGAACGGTTCAAGCATGTTGACCAGGATGGCAGCCTGTTTACTGGTGCGGGGATTCTGGCTGTGGTGTATGCCAACGGAGATGGGACGCCTCGCGACCTGGAGCTGGCGCGCCGGTTTACGTGCGAGATCAAGGAGGCTGCGCCGGAAGAGACGCTGGCGCGGTTACAGGTGCTTGACAGGATGGCGGCTGCGCCGAAGAATGCAGGACACTTCGATCTGTGCTCCACGAGCAAGACGGGTGTGACGCAGAACTGGTGTGCGAGCATCGAGCTTCGGCTGAAGGACGCGCGCCGCTACGACGAGCTGGTGAAGATGGTGGACGGGTTGACGCCGGCGCAGCAGGAGTCCTTTAAGGTGCTGCAGACGGCCGAGCAGGAGTATGAGGCGCAGCACGCGGAGAAGGAGATTGATCTGACCGGCACCGCGGCGGCGGCGTTGACGCTGCAGGAGCGCAATCGCCTGCGTGCGCTGTTTGTGAGCGACTTTGCGCTGTTTGCGAAGAAGGACTTCTCCGAGCCGGTAACGCTGGGAGTGATACAGACGCACATCGACGATGACCTTGTGAGCATTCAAAAGAACGGCCCGCGCATCTTCCGCAACACCACTCTGACCGTTCAGGGTGTGCAGGATACGCAGGCGGCGTGGGTGAAGTATGTGGCGGCGTGGCGAGCTTACGAGGCCGCAGTGAACCCGGGTGTGTCGGGTGATGCGGTGGAGACGCAGCTCGGACGCGAGCGGCTGTTCCATCTCCACCGGTTGAATAAAACGTACTAGATTACGCAACTGCTGGTGGTCAGGCTTTGCCGACGACCAGCAGCTGCTCGATCTTGCCATCAGGTTCGAGGTAGACGGTTACGGCTACGCTCTCTCCGCCGGAGAAGGTGACCTTGTAGAGACCGAATGTCATGCCGCCGCGGAGTGCGTTTCGCTGCGGTGTGACGTTGGTGACAGTGCCGAGTGGGCCGAGGGTCGAGGCAAAGTCGGAGAGGGCGTCGGAGCCGAAGTAGTCGTTGCAATCGGCGGTGAAGAGGGTGCGGTCGATCTGTTTGGTCTGCAGGCCGGTCATGATTCCCTTGAGTTTGGGTGCGAAGGCGGCGACGACGTCGCTGGGGCCGGATGCGGCGGGTGTAGGGTTTGCAGGCAGGATCAGCGGAGCGATCGCGGCGGCGATCTCGCTGGCTGCGTCGCTGGCGACTTCGTTGGTGAGGACGACGACGGCGGCGCGGTCGTCGGGGTAGACAACGTTTTCACTGACGTAGCCGCCGACTTCGCCGCCATGCTCGAAGACGAGGCGGCCGTTTGTCCTGCGAATGAAGATGCCGAGGCCGTAGTGCGAATCGCGGCCGCTTTTGAGGATGAAGCTGGTCTCGAACTGCTTGTAGCTTTCCGGGGTGAGCAGAGAGTGGTTGATAATGCCGAGGTCCCAGGTGAGCAGCGTTGAGGCGGGCATGGCGAGGTCGCCGTCGCCGAAGTACCAGCCGGTGCCTTCAAGCGGGAGGACGCGCACGGGCGCCATCGCGTAAGAGACGTAGCCCGTGACCTGAAGCTTTTGGCGCTCAGAGTAGGTGTTGAAGACGCCCTGCAGGTTGAGCGGAGTGAGGACGCGTTCGCGGATGAACTGGTAGAGCGGCTCGCCGGAGACCTTTTGGACGATGAGGCCGAGGAGAACGTAGTTGGTGTTGGAGTACTGCCAGTCGGTGCTGGGCTCGAAGTCGAGCGGCTTCTCGGCCCACTCATGGATGTTGTTGAGCGGGTCGATGGGTTTGCGCCAGGCGGGGATGATGTAGTCTTGCGGCGCAAAGTCCTCGTAGCCGCTGGTCATGGTCATGAGGTTGCGGAGGGTGACATCGTTGGAGCGGGTGAGCTCGGGGAAGTACTGGCTGACCTTGTCGTCGAGGGAGAGCTTGCCTTCCTGCTGGAGGATGAGCGCGGCAGTTGCGGTGAACTGCTTGGAGATGGAGCCGATAGGGTAGGAGATCGTTGCTTCGGCTTTTACGGGCGGCTGCAATGTGGCCATGCCGAAGGCGTGTGTGTAGACGATCTTGCCGTCGAGGGCGATGCCGACGGACGCAGAGGGAACGCCGGTGTCGTAAAGGATTTTTTCTGCGGCTGCTGCGACCTTGGCCTCGGTGTCGGGTGATAGTTGAGCGTGCGCGGCGGTGGTGGCGGCGAGCAGTAGGGCGGCGATAAAAAGACGCATAGTGGAGGCAGGATAGCACTCTGGATGTGGGGTGTAGCTTTGCTAGGCTGGGACGTGAAGAGTTGAGGAGCGTTGTATGGATGGAGTAAGGCTGGATAAGTGGCTGTGGGCGGCGCGGTTCTTTAAGACGCGAGCGCTGGCGGCGAAGGCTTGTGAGCTGGGCAGAGTGGTGTCGAATGATGTAGTGGCGAAGGCGGCGCGCGAGGTGAAGGTGGGCGACCGGTTGATTGTGAAGAATGAGGGTGGGACGTTTGGGGTGGAGGTGCTGGCGTTGAGCGAGGTGCGTGGGCCTGCGGTGGTCGCGCAGGGGATGTATCGGGAGACGGATGAGAGCCAGGCTGCGCGGGAGAAAGAGGCTGCGGAGAAGAAGGCGATGTTTGCGTGGGATGTGCCGGTGACGGAGGGACGGCCTTCAAAGAAAGATAGGCGGTTGATTCACAAGTTCAAGGGGCGGTAGGGCGCGCGCTTTGCGCGCGAGAAGCAGGTTCCTCGCTGCGCTCGGAATGACAGAAAGAAAAGCAAAGGAAACTACTTCTGCGGTGGTGTTAGGTTGGGTGTGGTGGACGTATCGTCGACCCAGTAGCTGCTGCGGGCTTCGATGGTTAGCTTGTCGTAGTTGTTCAGTTTGAGGGAGACGGCGTGCAGGCCGGGGTGCGGGTTTTGCGGGTGGAAGCTCAGTACGTAACGGTTGGGGATGTGGTTGGCGATGGTGAAGAGATCGCGGTTGAGGGTTTTGACGTCCTTGAACTTGAAGCTTTCGCCGCCGGTGAGCTTGGCGACGGACTCGGAGATGTTTTTGCGGAGGGCGTTACGGGCGGCGAGTTCGGCCATCCGGGCGAGCACGAGGGGTGGCAGCAGCTGCGCGGCGCAGTCGTAGTACTGCGTGCCTTTGGACTCCTCGGGTGGGCCGGTGGTGCCGTCATCTTTAACGACCTTGTCGGTCTTGGGGTCGTGGGAGAAGCAGCCGTGCTCGGGGCCGGGTTCGTCGGAGGAGAGTTTGGAGGCTTCGCCCCTTTCTTCGGCCCGGTTGGAGGAGAAGGCGACCGAGTAGATGGCCGTGTTGGTGTCAGAGATGGCGCGGAGGGCCTGGTTGAGCGTGGTGTGGCTGCCGTTATCCTTGGTTTCGGACAGCAGAAGAATCGCCCGGCGGTAGGTGGTGGGAACGGGGCGGAGCTGGTCGACGGAGAAGTTGATGGCGTCGAGGACGGCCGCGCCGGAGTCGCCGGGGTCCTGTGCGGCGAGGGTCTGCGAGATGCTGTCGAGGTGCGAGCTGTACCGGTGGACGAGCGTGGGTGTGCTGTCGAAGGCGACGATGGCGACCTTGTGCGGGATGCCGGCGAGCATGTTGTCGAGCATCGCGCCGAGACCGTCATAGTCGTGGAGATGATTGCGGCCGGCGCCGCCGACCTCGACGCAGATAACCATCGCTAGTGGCTGGCCGCCGTTGTCTTCTTCGAGGTGAAGGGGCTGAGGAACGCCGTCGTCGGTGAGCAGGAAGTCGTCGGCCTTGAGGGAGTAGACGAGCTGGCCGGACTTGGTTTTAACGAGCGCAGGAACGAGTACAAGCGTGGACCGTGCGGTGATGGAATAGCCCTGGTCGGTGGGGGTGAGATCCGGTTGCTGTGCGGGTTGCTGCTGCGCGGGGGCTTGTGCAAGCACGGTGGCGGAGAGGAGTAGCGGTATGGTGAGGATGCTTCGCATAAGAGTGGCTCTCCGCAGTGTAACGACATCCAAGGATGGGGCTACCATAGGTTGTTTGACGCGCACGGCTGCCGCAAGTTGCCGCGCGAGCTGAGTGAGGGCCAGGATGATCCCGAAGACGATGAAGGCACTGGTAAAGGCGCAGGCCGCGCCGGGTATGGAGATGCGCGAGGTTCCGGTGCCGGAGATTGGGCCAAGCGATGTATTGATCGCGGTCGAGACGGCGAGTGTCTGCGGGACCGACCTGCATATCTATCGCTGGGATGAGTGGGCGCAGGCGCGGATCAAGCCGCCGTATACGCCGGGGCATGAGTTCTGCGGGACGGTTGCTGCTGTGGGCGCGATGGTGGAGGGGATCGCGGTAGGGGATTTTGTTTCGGCGGAGATGCACGTGGCGTGTGGGCGCTGTTTGCAGTGTCGCAGCGGACAGGCGCATGTGTGCCGGTTTGTGAAGATCCTAGGAGTGGATGCGGATGGGGCGTTTGCTGACTATGTGAAGATTCCGGCGAGCAATGTTTGGAAGCTGGATGCGTCGATACCTCGGGATTGGGGGTCGTTGTTCGACCCGTTCGGGAATGCGGTGCACACGGTGCTCAGTGGCGCGATTGCCGGGCAGACGGTGGCCGTGATGGGGTGTGGGCCGATTGGGCTGTTAGCGATTGCTGTCGCGAAGGCTTGCGGTGCAGCGAAGGTGTTTGCGATTGAGCCAAATGCGAAGCGGCGTGGGCTGGCGGAGATGATGGGCGCGGGGATGGCGCTCGATTCCGGAACGAGCGATGTGGTGGAGCAGGTGAAGAGTGCGACGGGCGGCAACGGCGTGGATGTGTTGCTGGAGATGAGTGGGCATCCGGCGGCGATTCGGCAGGGGTTCAAGCTGCTGCGGATGGGGGGGCGGGCGAGTTTGCTGGGAATCCCGTCGCGGGCTGTCGAATTAGATCTGGCGGATGCGGTGATCTTCAAGGGCGCTACTGTGCTGGGGATCAATGGGCGGAAGATGTACGAGACGTGGTACCAGTCGGAGGCGCTGCTGAAGGACGGGAAGATCGATCTGGGGCCCGTGATTACGCACCGGCTGCCTCTGGCGCGGTTTGATGAGGCGATGCATCTGTTGGAGTCGGGTGAGGCTAGCAAGATATTGCTGGGAGTAGGGTGAGGGTTTTCCTGTGAGTAAGTTTGTGGCCGGGTTGAGATCGTGCGAAAAATGCAGGTATCTCTTAGCTACGGCCTTCGGCCTCCGGTCGAGATGACAAGTGTTTTGGGTGCTTCGATCAAAAAGAAGATTCCATGCGGGAGTGACAAACAAAAGGGGTCAGGAGTAGGATTCCGCGCCGAGGAGGGAGCGATGACCGAGATCGTGACCTGCGCGAGGTGCCATTGCAAGTTTGAACGTACTTGCGAGGAGAATGAAGATGGCGTGATGGAGGCGGTGCTGCGACCGGTTCAGGTGCATCCGTTGATTGAAGAGCGGGAGCCGGTGTGCGAGGGATGTCAGCACGAGTTTCTGGCATGGACTGGATGTATGCCGATCGTGTGACGTCGGTAGCTTTCGCAAAAGACAAAGGCCCGTCGATGGAGACGGGCTTTTGTCTTCGTCCTGGAGTGGAGCTGGTTAGTTGGCGTTTTGAACGTCGAGGTCGTTGGCGAGTCGGAAGTGGACGACACTCTCGGCTGGGATAGTAATGTCTCGGTTGCCGGTGGCACCGGCGAGGAGCGTGCCGGCGCCAGCGCCTGCGGCTCCGCCGATGGCTAGACCGAGGCCGCCGGTGGCGATACCGCCGATCAACATGCCTGCTCCGGACATGCCACCGATGAAGGCGGTGGTGCGCTTGCCTTTGCCCTTTTTGGTGGCGATGTTATCGCGGGTGTTGATCGGGTACTGGCTGCCGTTGAGGGTCATGGAGGTGAGGCGCAGTTCAAGTAGGGAGCGCCCCTTGAAGTGGCCGCGGCGTTGGGACTCGACGATACGGCCGGAGACCGGTGTGCCGCGTGGGATGATGACGCCGCCGTTCTGGCTGACGGCTTCGGCGAACTCGCCGGTAAAGGTGTCGCCGGCGCGGGCGGTCTTGACGCTGATGCGCTGGTTGATTCGGATAGCGAGGTTGGTGCCGGAGGGGATGGTGATGGAGACAGGCGCGAGCGTGGGAGCGCTGGAGGCGGCGGTCACGGGCGCGTTGTTCGCGGTGTTGCCGAGCGGGGTGATAACCGGGTTGGTGCTGGGTGGAACAGGCTGGCCGGGAGGCGGCGGTGTAACCGAACGCGTGACGGTGGGCTTGCCGCCCTGGGTGGTGGGCGGTTGCACGACTTCCGTGATGGTGTTGCCCTTGCCGTCGACGTACTGAACCTGCTGCGGGGTATTGGTAGTGATGGCCTGCGACTTGGCCTGGTCGACGGCGGCTGCGTCGCGGCTGCTGCAGCCGGTGAGCAGGGCTAGGATGACGATGGTCACGAGAATGGCGGTCGCGGCGATATGCCAGAGCTCGCGGTGGCGGGGATCGTGTTCCTGAGAGTTATCTCGAAAGGGTGTTGCGTTCATAACATTCTCCGTGCTCCGTGCGCGAGGGCCTGAAGGATGTATCGGCGTCGTTCGCAGGTTGCATCAACCGGTATCTGAGTTGGATGCTCGCGGGGGAAGCGTCGCTGCTTGCAGAGGATGTGGAAGATGCAGTGTCTTGTGGGAAATTATGAGGAAAGGAATAAGATGTGGTGGATATGAGCTTTGTGACAACTCTTTCTCGCGAGACGACATCGAATCGGCCTCAGCTGGCGCATCTTACCGAGCAGTTGGATGAATTGCGCGCCAAGGGCACTTACTTCAAACTGCGGGTGCTGGAAGACGAACAGGGGCCGCTGTGCCACTACGACGGGCGCAAGGTGATCAACCTGGCGTCGAATAATTACTTAGGGTTGTGCGACCATCCGAAGCTGCGCGAGGCGGCGATTGCGGCGACGACGAAGTACGGTGTGGGCTCCGGCGCGGTGCGGACGATCGCCGGAACGATGAAGATCCACATGGAGCTGGAGGAGAAGATCGCCGCGTTCAAGGGTGTTGAGGCTTGCGTGGTGTTTCAGAGTGGGTTTACGGCAAATGCGGGGACGGTGTCGTCGATCCTGGGTAAGGAAGACTTCATCCTGAGCGATGAGCTGAACCATGCGTCGATCATCGATGGAGCGCGGTTGAGCCGCGCGAAGATCAAGGTGTTTCGGCATAAGGATGTGGCTCATGCAGAAGAGTTGCTGAAGGAAGTTGAGAACGAGCCGGGGCGGAAGCTGGTGATCACCGACGGCGTGTTCAGCATGGATGGCGACATTGGGCCGGTGAAGGCGTTGTGCGATCTATGCGACAAGTATGGCGCGATCATGATGGTGGATGATGCTCATGCTTCGGGTGTGCTGGGACGAAATGGCAGAGGCAGCGTCGATCATTTTGGGTGCACGCAGCGCGTGGATGTGCAAGTTGGGACGCTGTCGAAGGCGATTGGCTCGCTGGGTGGTTATGTGTGTGGGAGCCGCGATTTGATTGACTATCTCTATCATCGGGCGCGGCCGTTTTTGTTTTCGACGTCGCATCCGCCGAGTGTGGCGGCGAGTTGCATGGCGGCGTTCGACATTCTGGAGAGCGAGCCGGAGCGTATTGAGCGGCTGTGGGCGAACAC
>CAJCIM010000117.1 GCA_903970395.1 Acidobacteriaceae bacterium | reverse complement strand
CGTGTAGTAGTTAAGCGCGAAGTCGTGGATCGGTTGCGATGCTGTGGTTCTACCGATCTTCACGTCCTCCGGCGACAGCGCACTCTGCGCCGCCTGCGCCGACTCCAGCGAGACGTACTCCTCTGCGCGGCCCGTTGAGCTGAAGTGCTCGAAGTTGTAGCGCGTCAATGAGCGGCCCTCGGGCTCGTCGTACTCACGCACGAGCCAGTGCCCGCCCCGCGCGTCGAAGGCGTCGATCACATCGCTCTCGTGCATGCTGATGCCCGGCTCGCCGCGCTCACGAGCGCCGCGCAACACCGCTCGCTCACGGTCGAACTCGTCCCAGCGTCCCAGCGCCGCTTCGATGATGACGAGGTTCTTGTGCGCGATCCAGAGCGCCGGTTGCACGGCGGTCACGGCCCTGTACTGCAGCTCTGCCGCCTCGTACTCATGTAGGCCAAGCTCAGCGTCCGCCAGCCCCAGCTCGCCGGGGACGCTGTCGGCATGCGTGTGAAGGTACTCCTGATAGATGGTCTTTGCATGAACGAAGTCACCCTTCGCGAGCGCCTGTTTGCCCTCAGGCGGGCCACCCTGGGGTACGCCCTGCGCGAGCAAGGTAGCGCTGATGGCAAACGAACCGAGCAAGGATGACCAGCGTACAGCGCGAGATGACATGCGGTTGGAGCTCTCCTGCGGATTAGACGGCTGCCGTTGTATGGCGGAACTATCCCCCGGATTTCGGGCTAAATCCGTAGCAATCATGGCTTAGCGGCGGAACCCAATGTTGTCGAAGGGCGATAGCGGCGGCGCCTAACACCGCACTCTCTCTACCTTTTATTGTAGAAGGCGTGTCAAGCGATGCGCGCATCGTAACCGCCAAGTACAGCATCCATACAATAGGGATTATGAGTGAACGCGAGATATTCGACGTCCTGGTGATTGGGGCCGGCCCGACGGGGTTGGCGTGTGCGATTGCGGCCCAGAGTCTCGGGCTGAAGGTGGTGGTGGTCGACAAAGGATGCCTCACCAACTCGCTGTTTCACTATCCGGCGAACATGACGTTCTTCACCACGCCGGAGCTGCTGGAGATTGGCGACATCCCCTTCCCTTCGCCAAACCAGAAGCCGACGCGCATGGAGGCGCTGGAGTACTACCGGAAGGTGGCGCAGCACTACCGACTCGATGTGAGACAGTACGAGAACGTGGATCGCGTTACCGGAGAAGACGGGCGCTTCGAGGTACACACGACAGACAGCTTTGAGCGCAGGAAGACGCATACGACACGGAAGATCATCGTTTCAACGGGCTACTACGACCTGCCGAACCATCTACGCATTCCAGGTGAGGACCTTGCGAAGGTAAAGCATTACTACGACGAGCCACATCCGTACTTCGCGCAGGATGTGCTGGTGATCGGCGGCAAGAACTCGGCTGCTATCGCAGCGTTGGAGCTGTGGCGTCACGGCGCGCGCGTCACGCTGGTGCATCGCGGTGCAGAGCTGCACAGGCACATCAAATACTGGATTAAGCCGGACATCGAGAACCGCATCAAGAACGGTGAGATCGCCGCGCACCTCTCGACCACGGTGAGCCAGATCGCCGAAGACTCTGTGACCCTGATGACACCAGGCGGCCCGAAGGTGATCCCCAACCAGTTCGTCTTCGCCTTGACGGGCTATCACCCGGACTTTGAGTTTCTGGAGTCGCTGGGTGTGAAGCTGGATTCAGACAATGCACGTGTGCCGGTGTGCAACCCTGAGACGCTGGAGTCGAACGTACGGGGGATCTACATGGCTGGCGTGGTGGTCGCCGGTGAACGCACGAATGAGGTTTTCATCGAGAACGGGCGCTTCCACGGCGCGGTGATCGCTGCGGACCTTGCGGCAAAGCTGCTAGGCGCTAACGTGGAGCAACCCATCGCCCCGGAACATACGGTGGCTGCGGAGTAATAGTGCCAGTCCCGCCTCTGAAACTAAACCCGCAAAATTTATCTCCACAAAAATCCCAGCAAATTCACCTTGTCAACCCCAGCAACAGGTCAAAAAGCCTGCAACCCTAACAAACAAAACCACTAACACCGCGAAAAGTATGGAAGGTTTACCTCGGTCATCCCTCTATACTTGAAATAGGCCTCAGCTCCCGTGGCGAAACTTGGCGTCTTTCTTCGCGTACGTGGCAGGAAGCGCCGTAAGCCCTTTCTTTCCAAAATCATACCCGCAACCACATTAGAATCATCACTTACCCCCGGGATACCCCGCTAAGTGGCTGATTCTTATAAGCGCCCTCCAAAAGCAAGGGAGGGGGGAGGGGTGCTGCCTGAACCGCCGCCTAGCTGAGCACGCGACGCGCGAAGCCTTTCATGCCGACCCACGTGAGCAGCAGCAGGAAGAAGACCAGCATCGCCAGGATGAGCCAGTTCGGCATATGTGCCGAAGGCGTCAGCGCCGAACGCAAACCCTCGCTCATGTATACGATCGGATTGATCAACACACCATATTGCAGCCATGGAATGTGGTTAAGCAGCGCCCACGGATAGTAGACGCAGCCCAGGAACGTAATCGGCACAACCACCACGCCGAAGATGAGGCCGATCTGCTTAGGTTGCACAGATGTGCCGATGGTGAGCCCGAGCGCTCCGGCGACAAGGCTCGCCAGCACGATCACCACGATGAGGAAGAGCCAGCTGCCGACGTGGACCTTTACCGGCGTGGACGGAATGTAGTACGCCAGTGGGAAGACCAGCGCAGCGGCGATGACGCTCTGGATCGCGGAGAAGACGACCTTCTCCGCAGCGACCGCCGCGATAGGCAATGGACACATCACGCGGTCGTCGATCTCGCGGGTGATGCCGAACTCCTGCGCTAGCGGAAGCGCGACAGCCGCGATACCGGAGAACATGATCGCCACGGCCATCAGCCCCGGCAGCAGAACGGTGCCAAATCCTCCGCCCGCAGACGCCATCTGCGCGGTTGGGTTCGCACCGGCGCCACCGCTCATGTGCGGCATGACGTAGGTGAACACGAAGAGGAAGAGCAGCGGATTCATCGCCACGCGGACGAGAAAGGGCGCGAGCTCGCGGCTGAGCACGCGGAAGTCACGCAGCATAAGGCCGGCGAAGGCGCGCGTGTAGACGGTCATCCGCGTGTCGTTACTGTTGGCAACTGCTTCGGTCATGATCCCTCTCGGTGAGCTTGGTTACTCGCGCAAGTCGCGGCCGGTGAGCCGGATGAAGACGGTTTCGAGGCTGGGTTCGGTAGTCGCCAGATCACGGACGCCAAAGCCCGCCGATGCGTTGACGATCGCGGCGATGATTCCATCCTCAGCCTTTGCCAGAACGCGTATGCCGTTAGCCGTAGGCTCGACACCGGTAACTCCGCTGAGGTCCTTGAGGCGACTGACGATCTGAGGCGAGAGACCTGGATCTGCCAGCTTGAGGTCGACGATCTTGTCGCCACCGATGGAAGCCTTGAGCGCGGAAGGAGTGTCCTCGACGAGGATGCGGCCGTGGTCGATGATGGCGAGCCGGTCGCAGAGCTCGTCAGCCTCTTCCATGTAGTGCGTAGTGAGGACAACAGTGATGCCTTCGCCACGCAGCGTCTGCACAGCCTCCCACATGGCGATGCGGCTCTGCGGATCGAGGCCTGCGCTGGGCTCGTCCAGAAAGAGCACGCTGGGATGATGAGCAATGGCGCGCGCAATCTGCAGGCGCTGCGCAAGGCCGCCGCTGAGCATCTGCGGATAAGCCTTTGCACGGTCGCTGAGGCGGAACTGCTCCAGCAGCTGCGCGGTGCGAGCTTTGGCCTGAATGTTGCTCATGCCGAAGTAGAGGCAGTGGAAGTGGATGTTCTCCGCAACGGTGCACGAGCGGTCGAGCGTGTTGTACTGCGGCACCACTCCGATGGAGCGGCGCGCGATCGCGGGGTGATCGACGACATCCACGCCCGCAATGCGGACCGACCCCGCAGTAGGAATGGCCCGAGTGGTGGCGACAGAGATGGTGGTCGTCTTGCCCGCTCCGTTGGGGCCCAGCAGGCCATAAATCAGACCGCTCGGAACGCGCAGGTCGATGCCATCGACGGCGGTGACGGGGTGCTTGCCGCCGTAGACCTTGCGAAGTCCGGAGATATCGACGATGTATTCGCTCACGGTGTGTTTGCTCCTGGCGAGTTCGATTATAGGTGCTGCTGTTAGACAGGAAGGGAATAGAGCGCGACTGCTGGAAGTATCATGAATTGCGGGGATGATGATGACCAATATTCGCCAGGACGACCTTATCGAGAGCGTGCGCGCTGCACTCCAGTACATCAGCTTCTACCATCCGGTGGACTACATCGAGAACCTTGCCAAGGCGTACGAGCTGGAGCAGTCGCCCGCCGCGAAGGACGCGATGAAGCAGATCCTGGTGAACTCGCGGATGTGCGCAGAGGGCCATCGTCCCATCTGTCAGGACACTGGCATCGTGACGATCTTCATCAAACTGGGTATGGAGTGCCGGCTGGTGGCGACTGATGGCGGCGCAGCCTCGATGACGCTGCAGGAGATGTGCGACGAGGGCGTTCGGCAGGCGTGGCTTGACCCTGATAACAAGCTGCGCGGCAGCATTCTTGCCGACCCTGCGTTTGGGCGCAAGAACACCAAAGACAACACACCGTGCGTTGTCGAAGTGTCGCTGGTGAAGGGCGACATGGTTGACGTGACCGTGGCCGCAAAGGGCGGTGGCAGCGAAGCGAAGAGCAAGTTCGTAATGCTCAATCCTTCTGACTCTGTTGTCGATTGGGTGTTGAAGACGGTGCCGACGATGGGTGCGGGCTGGTGCCCGCCCGGGATGTTGGGCATTGGCATTGGCGGCACAGCGGAGAAGGCGATGCTGCTTGCGAAGCAGAGCCTTATGGACCCGATCGACATGCAGGAGTTGAAGGAGCGCGGAGCGCAGACGAACATCGAGAAGCTGCGCGTGGAGATCTACGACAAGGTGAATGCGTTGGGCATTGGCGCACAGGGCCTTGGCGGATTGACGACAGTGCTGGATGTGAAGATTCTCGACTGGCCAACGCATGCTGCGAACCTGCCTGTGGCGATGATTCCTAACTGTGCGGCGACGCGACATGCGCACTTTGTCATGGATGGCAGCGGACCGGTGTATCTCGATGCCCCATCGCTGGAGAGCTGGCCGAAGCTGACCTATGAGCCACACGGCGCCAAGCGCGTGAACCTGGACACGCTGACTCATGCGGAGGTGAGCTCGTGGAAGCCGGGCGATGTACTGCTGTTGAACGGCAAGCTGCTGACCGGGCGCGATGCTGCGCACAAGCGTATGACCGACATGCTTAACCGCGGCGAGACGCTGCCGGTAGACTTCCATAATCGGCTCATTTACTACGTTGGGCCTGTCGATGCGGTTCGTGACGAGGCTGTTGGACCTGCTGGACCGACAACAGCGACACGCATGGACAAATTCACACGGCAGATGCTGGAACAGACTGGACTGCTGGGCATGGTGGGAAAAGCAGAGCGCGGCGAGATTGCGATTGAGGCGATTCGCGACAACAACGCTGTGTATCTGATCGCGATTGGCGGCGCGGCGTACCTGGTGTCGAAGGCCATCAAGCACTCACGGCTGGTGGCGTTTGAGGACCTTGGAATGGAGGCGATCTACGAGTTCGATGTCGTGGATATGCCTGTGACTGTCGCTGTCGACACTGCTGGAACGAGTGTTCATATCACTGGTCCTGCGGAGTGGAAGCAGCGAATCGCGAGCAGCATGGCGTTCGCGGGCGTGCCGATTCTCGGGCAGTAATTTCCGTTTTGGGTTGCCTGAAAAGAACCTTTATCTTCGTACAGCTTTTCCTTGCGAGGAGTGCATCCGAAGTGGCTGTGACGCCGATGCCCGGCGAACAGCCGCGGATTGCGCGGCCAACCAGCAAGGAGATCGACAATGTTTGGAACGTGGAAGCGATTTGGCACTGCAGCTTCAGTAGTAGCTCTAACAGGTGTGTTTGCAGTAGCGATGTATGCGCAAGAGCCAAACCCAACAACCGTAGCACCAGGAGCTCAGAGTGGCCAGGTCGTTGCTCAAGGGCCGAACGGCATTTACATCTACCACGTAAAGGTCGTTGAGCGGCAGCTGGATGCAGTGAACTACTTTCATCGCAGTGGTTCGACGCATGTGAACTTCGAAGGAACAAACTTATTGCCCAATGCCAAGGGCGAAGCCAAGGTGACCAGCGAACGCGGCGGACTCCACATCAATGCACAGTTCAAGGGACTGACGCCGGCAAACGGTTTTGGGCCTGAGTATCTGACCTATGTGCTGTGGGCTATCTCCGCCGATGGACGTCCGCAGAATTTGGGTGAAGTGCTTCCTGATGGCACCAAGAACAACATCGATGTCACGACTTCCTTCCAATCGTTTGGCATGATTGTTACCGCAGAGCCTTACTTCGCGGTGTCGGAACCGAGCGATGTGATCGTGGTGCAGAATGTGTTCTCCGATAAAACGCAGGGCGTCTTGGAGCAGGTGAACGTGCACTATAACCTGCTTCCGCGCGGCCTTTACGCAAACACGGAAGGCTCCAAGAGTGTGCTGAATCCGATTACGCGCAAAGAGCACTCGCCGTTGGAGCTGTATGAGGCGCACAATGCAGCTCGCATCGCGCAGATGGCTGGCGCCGACAAGTATGCGTCGGACATCATGCAGGAGGTTTCGACCGACCTGAAGAACGCCGACGACATGGACGCCAACAAGCACCGCGATGAGAAGATGGAGATTACCTATGCTCGCCAGGCGGTGCAGCGTTCGGAGGATGCTCGACTAACAGCGCTACGCAAGGAAGAGGATGAGCGCCAGAAGCAAGCTCAGGATGCGAAGAACAAAGCGCAGATTGACGCAGCCAACTCGCAGGCCCAAGCTGCAGCCGCGGCTGAGGCACAGGCTCAGGCAGAAGCAGCGAAGGCCCGTGCGGATGCCGAGGCAGCTAATGCTCGCGCGCAGGCTGCCGAGGCCCAGAAGCAGGCCCAGAATAGCCAGCAGGACGCGGAGGCTACTCGCGAAAAGCTACGTGCGCAGTTGAACTCCGTGCTGGCGACGACGGAGAATGCTCGCGGCCTGATCGTGAACCTGAGCGATGTGCTGTTCGACACTGGCAAATACACGCTGAAACCGGCAACACAAGTGAGTCTTGCGAAGGTTGCAACGATTCTGCAGCTCTATCCGGGCCTGAAGGTTCAGGTGGAAGGTTACACGGATTCGGTTGGCGGCGACGACTATAACCAAAAGCTGAGCGAGAACCGTGCGAACGCTGTGTCAGACTTCCTGACGCAGAACGGTGTTCCCACGGCGAATGTGACAGCTCATGGTTATGGCAAGGCTGATCCGGTTGCCGACAATAGCACCGCTGCAGGACGGCAACAGAACCGGCGCGTGAACCTGGTGGTTTCAGGCGATGCGATCGGCGTGGAGACGACCAATCCACAGCAGTAACGCATCGTCATTCATCAACAACTGGGCCGCGGAGAGTTCTCTTCGCGGCCCAGTTTCTTGCAGCCTAGTTCCTTTATGGCATGATGCAAGAGAGGAGACGATTCGTGGCAATTTCGATGAAGGACAAGGTTGTGTTTGTGACCGGAGGCGGTGCCGGTATTGGCGCGGCGACCGCGCTGGAGTTCGCGAAGCTAGGTGCGAAGGTGATGATCTGCGCGCGGCGCGAGGCCACGCTAGCAGAGATGGAGTCGAAGCTTCGTGCAGCCGGAGCGAGCGATGTCCATGCCTTTGTGCTGGATGTGCGGGATCGCGAGGCAGTGGAGACGGCGATAGCGCAGTTGCCTGCGGCTTGGCAGGCGGTGGACGTGCTGGTGAACAACGCGGGGTTGAGCCGCGGGTTGGCGAAGATGTACGAGGACGACATCCAGAACTGGGAAGAGATGCTGGACACGAACGTGAAGGGTCTGCTTTACGTTACGCGCGCGGTTGTTCCGGGAATGGTGAAGCGGAACAGCGGTCATGTCATCAACCTGGGTTCGACGGCGGGACACATGACCTATCCGGGCGGCGGCGTGTACTGCGCGTCGAAGGCGGCGGAGAAGTCGATCACCGAAGGACTGCGGATCGACCTGAACGGGACCGCGGTTCGTGTGGCGTCAATCGATCCTGGGATGGTGGAGACGGACTTCAGCCTGGTGCGGTTCCGCGGCGATGTGGAGCGCGCGGCGAAGGTGTATGCCAATGCCAATCCGCTAACAGCGGAGGACATTGCCGAAACGATTGTGTGGGTCGCGACGCGAGCGCCGAACGTGATGATTCAGACGATCACGATGACGCCTGTGTCTCAGGCGAATGCGTTCGTGCTGGCTAGAAAAGGCTAAGAGCTAGAGCTTGAGCGTGTAACCGAGTTCCTGCAGAAGCCGCTCGATCTCACCGAGAGCCACTTCCAGCGCGTTGCGGCGATGTGGGCTTGAGGTGCGCTCTGAGAGAATGCGTTCGCGCTGCAGCTCCAGTGCCTGAATGCGTCGCTTGCGGTCAGCTTCTGCGCGTATTGCAGCGTGGTCCTGATCGGCAACAAAGGTCTTGGACGCGGGCGTTGCCGGTTGCGCGGCTTGCTGTTCCGCCTGCTGCTCTTCGACGTTCTTCGAATCCCAGCCGTTAGCCATGGTTTTATCTTACGCCGAGCTTGCTAAAAGGGTGAAACAGAAAGGGCCTGACAGCGTCAGGCCCTTTGCCGCACTTCAATGTGCAATTACTGCTTGCCGAAGCGGTAGACGACGCCGACGTTGAAGCCAGCGTTGTTCTGCACGGAGCGCGGGCCGATGTTGTTCTGCAGAAGGCTGCTGGAGCCGTTCTGGATGGTTTGGTGAAACACAGTGGCGACGTAGGTGGGAGCGAAGCGCACCGCCAGGTTCGGGAAGACGTTGTAGTCGAGGTCGACGCCGGCCGTGAAGGCTGGCGCAAAACCGTCGGCCCAAAGACCAGTCTGCGAGGCGTTCTGGCCGCCAGCGCCGCCGGAGAAGATGCCCCACGATGTTCCACCGGTTGCCTGCGCGGTGATGGCGATCTTTTCCTTGCGGTAGAAGCGATAGCCGGCGCCGCCGGTGAAGAAGTATTCGTTGATCTGCGGGCTGACGATACCGAAGAAGTTATTGGGGAGCGCGTGGGCGTGGCCGAACGAGCCGCGCGCATCGCCGATGATGGAGAGCTTCGGGTTGAGGAAGTAGTTGGCCGAAGTTGCCCATGTGACTTCGTTGTTGCTGCGGGTGTCTTGACCGCTGTGCCAACGGAGGTAGCCACCGCCGCCGGCGACTTCCCAGCGGTGCGCGTAGGTCTCATCGATGGTGCGCTGAATGCGTGCCTGACGGGTGGCGTTGGTCTCGTGGCGCGCGTGCGCCTCTTGACGGCGGCGGATCTGGTCCTTGGTGGCGGTCTGCGCTTTGGCTGCCGTTACGGTGGTGGCGAGCAGACCTGCTGCAAGACCCATCAAGACCACGCGCGCTGCTGTCCTACGTACATCACACATTCGAATCGGAACTCCCTGGGAAGTGCTTGCAAGTGCTTAGACTCGCATCTCTTCATTAGAACACTACTGACGATGAATCTTTGCCTGCACAAGCGGGGGGGTGCCCCCCCTTGCTTTTTTGGTGGTGCTTATAAGAATCAGCCACTTAGCGGGGTATCCCGGGGGTAAGTGATGATTCTGCTGCGGTTACGGGTATAATATTGGAAATAATGGACTTACGGCGTTTCCCGCCACGTACGCGAAGAAAGACGCCAAGTTTCGCCACGGATGTTGTGGTCTATCTCAAGTATAGAGGGCTGGCGGGGGAGAATGTTCAGTTGTTTTGAGGTGGGTTAGTCTTTTCGTTTGTTGGGATTGTGGGTTTGCCGACAGCTTGAGGGGGTTGACATTGCGAAGTTGCTGAGGTTTTGAAGGATTTATTTACCGAAGCGAGAAGCAAACCCCTGGGCTAAAGCCCCTCCTCTTCTGAAAGGCCAATGAGACCCGACGCTAAAGCGCCGGGGTACCTGAGTATCGGTGATGCGAACCCTACTCATGACGCGATGGAACTGCGTCATGAGTAGGGCACCCAGAGTGCATTAGTGAATGGTGTAGGTGACGCCGGTGATGAACTGGTAGGAGTTCTTCTTGTAGCCGAGCGCGGGATCGTTGAGGAAGTTGTCCGTTGTGGTGACGCTGGCGCTGAGGCGCTTGAAGACAGGGATGGCCAGCGAAGCAGTGGCATTCGCTGAGTAGTCCTTCGCGATGTTGAAGGCGGGAAGAACGTTGAGCGACTCGGTGAAGACCATCTTCCTGGGCAGCGTGCGATGGTAGCCCTCAAAGATCGTTGAGCCGATGAGGTTGACGCTGGGAGTCACCGCAGGCGATGGGCCACCGTTGATGGAGCTGGTGATGTACTGCTGCTTTTCGTAGTGGATGTCGGCCTTGAGGTCGAGCTCCTGCTTTGCGTCCTTGATGACGGTCCAGCCGACGCCACCGCCGTAGACCTGCTGGAAGCCGAGGCCCTGCGCGTAGTTGTGGTCGAAGGAGAGGTCGCCGAGAGCGTAGACGCGTGGGCTGAAGTACTCGTCGCGTTCGGAGTCGGTGTGGAAGATGCTGGAGAGGGTGGTGATGGTGGGGTTGGGTACACCGGGGATGGCCGGGATGTCCGTCGGTGTGCTGTTCTTGCCGTAGGTTTCCACGACGTTGAGCGTCGTGCGGTTGCGCGGCAGGAGCCAGGGCACTGTGGGCAGGGCGCGGATGAGGTTCAACGCGGCTGTGAAAGTGTTGTTGGTGGTGGTGGAGCGGACGAGGGTTGCGCCGCCGGTTGCAGTGCCATTCCAGGCGTGGAAGAAGCCGACCTTGTGCGTGATCTGTCTGTCGAACTCATCCTTCGCGACGAGGTAGTCGACGTCCTTGGTGGGGACGGAGGCAGGCGTGGAGGAGGACGAGGTGTTTTGGGCTGGAGTGTCCGGATGGATGAGAACGTTGCCGCCAGCGATCTCCGCAGTGCCTTCAGGCGCGGGGTGCTTTTTGTCGACGGGGACGCCCTTCTTGAGCAGAGCGAACTGGGCAGGCTGGTCGCCGGAGCGGAGTTCCTTGATCTTGTCGAAGCCGATGGTGAGGGTACCTGCCATGTCGCTGGCGAAGACGATGCTGCCGCCGGCGGCGGATTGCAGGTGGCCGGTGAGCTGGTCGCCATTGGTAAAGATGAGAACGTCGGGTGAAGGCTTGGCGTCTGAGGCAGCGGGCTGCTGAGCGTGCAGAGCGAGACCAAAGAATCCGGCGAGGGCAGCGAGGGCTACTTGCAGCGGGGAGGTGTGACGCACGGCGATGTCCTCATGTCGTACAGCGGTGAATGAATACTCGACTAGGGTACAGGGTGGAGGGTTAGCAGAACGAACGTGTTTTTTTATCAGGTGGATGGTTGCATGCCGGTTTTTGGTTGCCCGATCACATGGCTGACCCAGAATTCCATGTCCAACCAGAGGGCCTCGGACTGGTTACAACTCATCCAGCACCGCTCCCCATCTCAACAAGATAAGAGGGCGAAGATCTGCCGTCCGCTAGATATTTTCAGGGGGCCATGTCATGAAAATTCTTCCCGTGCAACGAGTTCCCGCCGTTTCAGTCGTTCCCCTGCTGGTCCTTCTATTGCAGCCACCCGCGCAGGCAGATCCTGTGCCAGTGCATTTTGTAAATGGCGCCGTTCATGGTTTTCTCGAACTTCGCTCCGAAGATGGACGCGTGGTGGCTTCAGGAGACGTTACTCGCGTGGTTCGAGGCAACGAGATTACGTCACGAACGGTCTTCCACTTCAAAGACGGCTCAACGGACGACGAGACGACCGTCTTTTCCCAGCGCCGCACCTTCCAGCTGATCAGTGATCACCACATCCAGAGTGGACCATCCTTTCCTCATCCGATGGATGTCCTGATTGATGCCCGCAGTGGCCAGGTCACCGTACGTTCCATGGGAAAAGATGGGAAGCAGGAGGTGAAGACGGACCATCTCAATCTGCCACCGGATCTGGCGAATGGAATAGTTCCTACCCTGGTCGAAAACCTTCGGCCGGATTCCCCAGGGGCAACGGTGTCCATGGTGGTAGCCACACCGAAGCCGCGACTGGTGAAGCTGGTCATCTCTAAAGTGGGCGAAGACAACAGCTATGTTGCCGGTTCAACGCGGAAGGCCGCGCACTATGAGATCAAGATCGACCTGGGCGGAGTCGCCGGCGTGGTGGCACCCATCATTGGCAAGGCCCCGCCGAACATTCAGATTTGGACGATCGGCGGCCCGGCTACGACCTTCGTCAGGGAGGAAGGCCCGTTGTATGCAGAGGGCCCGATGATGACGATCCAGCTCGCCAGCCCTGCGTGGCCGGACTCGGCTGGGAGTGGCCATCAGCCATCGCGGACAGGCCAATCCGGGAACTAACCGAGGGAGCGGTCCGCATAATCGTCAGGCTTGCGACTGATTGTTCAGCTTGCTTCGCGGGCGGCGGGCGGATACCCTGAAAGCATCATGTATGAAGACTTCACTGCTATAGACCGCTGGACCGGAGAGGCGCTGCACTGCGTCTGGAAGGGCACGATCGTTGCGATTGCAACGCGCCATGCCGATGCAACCGACATCCGCTTTGCGGTGAACGACAAGCCGGTGTGGATCGCGATGCCCAATGCAGCGTGGGTGGAGCAGAAGAAGCGCAACGGCAAGATGATTACCGACTACCTTGCAGCACAGGCCGCGGGGCGGTATCTGAAGCAGGCGATCGGCAGCGGCTATGACAATGGCCGCGAGATGTACACGATGAGCGTGGACGAGGTGCTGGAGCAGGTGAACGCCGTGCTGGCCGAGGTGGGCCATACGCGGAATCTGCCGTCCCTGCCCGTAGTAGACGGCGATGCGCATCCGGCTGAGTTCGACTTCAGGCTGCCGGGGGAGCCGGAGACGCTGGCGCAGGAAGGCAGAGAGTAGAGGAGTAGAGAGTAGAGCGGGTAGAGGTCGCGCATTGCGCGGCCTTTTTCGTTGGCGCGAAAGTGGTGGGGTGTGGATAGGGTAAACTCCCTTGGGATTCATAACATCGTAGAAACAGCCGTCAGGTTGGATGGGGAGAAACGCGTGATCGATATGAAGATGAGCCGGCGTGGTTTTGTGGCGGGCGTGGCGGCGATGCCGCTGGCGCTACGCCAGATGGCAGCTGCAGGGATTCGGGATCCGAAGTATGTGCTACTGGGCACGGACAAGGGCAAGGGGATCTATCGAGCGGCATGGAACGCGGCGACCGGTGAGATAGGCCAGCCGGAGCTGGCGATTGAGACGGACCGTCCGACTTTTTTTGCGAGGCATCCGAAGAAGCCGGTGCTGTATGCGGCGAACGAGTCGAACAGCGGCGATGGCGCGGTCTCGGCGTTTCGGGTGGATGAGCGGACGGCGCAGCTACAGGCATTGGGCAAGGTAAGCACGCAGGGCAATGGGCCGTGCTACGTGTCTGTGGACCAGAACGGACGCAGCGTGTTTGCGGCGAACTATGGTGGCGGCAGCCTGGCGGCGTACAACCTGGGCGGCGATGGGTCGGTGCAGGAGCCGGCGACGATGTTCAAGTGCAATGACAATGCGGCGTGCGGCGTTACCGGGCCGGTGACGGACCGTCAGGATGCGGCGCACCTGCACTGCGCAGTGGTTTCGCCGGACAACCACTACCTGCTGGTGTGCAACCTGGGTGAGGACGCGATTGAGGTGTTTCCGCTGACGGCTGGTGAGAAGCCTCCGATCGGCGACCCGGTGCGGTTTGCGGCGCGAGCGGGGTCGGGGCCGCGTCATCTGGTGTTTCATCCGAACGGGAAGTGGGTGTACTGCATCCATGAGTTGGACTGCACGATTGATGTGTACGAGTGGCGCAAAGGTACGCTGACGCCGCTGGGTGGCAGCAAGGTGCAGACGGCTGCGCCAGGGGCGTCGCTGACGGGCTTTACCGCGTGCGAGGTGATAATGGATACCCGTGGGCGGTTCCTGTATGCGAACACGCGTGGGGAGAACTCGCTGGTGGTATATCGGATCAACGAGAAGACGGGCTTTTTAACCGAGCAGCAGCGAGTACAGACGGGCGGCACGGTGACTCGGCTGATTGCACTGGATCCGAGCTGGCAGTGGCTGGTGTGCATGAACCAGGGGTCGTCGAGCGTGACGGTGTTTTCGCATAACCCGAAGACCGGGCAGCTGGGCGAGAAGCCACGGACGTTCGCGGCGGATTCGCCGATGTGCGTGGAGTGGATCTAAGGCAGACAGTAGTGAAATGCGAAAGCGGGAGCAGCGATGGCTGCTCCCGCTTTTGTTCTACTGTTTATTCACGACTGTCTACTGTCTAATTTTTGATGGTTTTGCCGTCGAGGACGAAGCGGTACTTGACGTCGGACTTGAGGACGCGGTCGTAGGCTTCAGGGAGCTGCGCGTAGCTGATGAGCTCGATGTCGGAGACGATGTTCTTGTCGGCGCAGTAGTCGAGCATGTCCTGCGTCTCCTTCATGCCGCCGATCATGGAACCCGAGAAGCTGCGGCGGTTGGTGATGAGCGCAAAGGGCGAGGTGAGAACGGGCTGTTCCGGCAGGCCGACGAGGCAGAGTGTGCCGTCAAGGCGGAGCAGGCTGAGGTAGGCGTTGATGTCGTGCGGCGCGGAGACGCAGTCGAGGATGAAGTCGAAGCTGCCTTTGTGCTTAGCCATGTGCTCGGGGTCCTTGGAGATGACGACCTCGTTGGCTCCGAGCTTGAGGGCGTCGTTGGTCTTGGACTCCGAAGTGGTGAACTGAACGGTGTAGGCGCCGAGAGAGTGCGCGAACTTGAGACCCATGTGACCAAGGCCGCCGAGACCGACGATGCCGACCTTCATGTTGGGGCCGACCTTCCAGTGCCTTAGCGGCGACCAGGTGGTGATGCCGGCGCAGAGCAGCGGTGCGACCGCGGCCAGGTTGAGCTTGGGCGAGATGCTGTGCACGTAGTGCTCGGGCGCGACGATGTTGTCGGAGTAGCCGCCGTAGGTGGGGTTCCCGGCGTAGTCCTTCGCGTTGTAAGTGCCGACCATGCCCTTGGTGCAGTAGGGCTCGTTGCCAGACTTGCAGTTGTCGCAGGCCATACAGGTTTCGACGGTGACGCCGACGCCGGCGAGGTCTCCGACTTTGAACTTGTTGACGCTGCTGCCGACGGCGGTCACGCGGCCGACGATCTCATGGCCGGGAACCATGGGGTAGATGCTGCCGCCCCACTCGTCGCGTGCCTGGTGGATGTCCGAGTGACAGATGCCGCAGTAGTCGATGGCGACGACGACGTCGAGTGGGCCGGGCTCGCGGCGGTCGAAGTGGAAGGGTGTGAGGGGAGAGGTTTTGGTCTGGGCTGCGTAGCCGAAGGATTTCATGAGAGGGACTCCTGCTGAGTTCAGTTCCTCTTTATGATAAGCGAGGCCCGGTGGGTATGGTTCATTTGAAGCGCTTCAGAACTCGCTGGTCGCGCCGTTAATTCGCGTTGAAATTGATGGTGACAGTGGTCTCAACCTGAACAGGCTGCCCGTTCAGAAGGTAGGGCTTGTAGACCCACTGCTTGACGGCGTCGACACACGCGGAGCCGACGGCGGGATTAGGCGCGGAGACGACATCGACTTTGCTGGGATGGCCGTCGGCCCCGATGATGACGTGAAGGACGGTGGTGCCACCTGTGAATACGCCGGCAGGGATTATTGGTAAGACTTTCTTGACAATGAGTCCTGCGATGACGCCGCTGGAGATGCGCGCTGTCGGGATGAATAGAGGCGTTTCCGCGGTGGGCGCGAATTGACCCGGTGACGGCGTGTAGGTCTCAAGCTTCACGATTTTTGCCGTAGCGACGGGCACGTCGTCGTTCTCGATGGAAATCTTCCTCGATACAGCGTGGTCGAGGAACTCTTCGGGTGCATCGAGGAGGATTGTCTGTTGAGAGTTATAGGTGGCGCGGAGATGATCCTGTGCATCGAGGCAGTACGTTGGCAGACGGTCGAAGGCTGCGCCGCCCATAATGGCGGGCTGAGTCACGATGCAATCGAGCGTCTCGCCGCCGACCTTGCGCTGCTCAAGCCGGGGAATAGTTTGGCTGACCTGTACCTTCGTGGGTCCGGCATGCAGCACCTTCGGCAGAATGAACAGAGCATAGCGCGGAAACGGTGGATCGACATTGCTGCGGTGGATCGAGCTGCCGTTTACGATTTCCGTGAGCCTGGTTGTGCCGAAGGTGTAGAGCGCGCGGCGATCTTTGCCTGACTGCCAGACTTCGATGGTTCCCTTGGTGGGGTTTTGCCCTTGGGCGTCGAAGATCTCTGCCTGAATGAGCGCATGCCACGGCTTAGTGTCGATTGCGTCGAGCGCATCGACGGTAGCTGCCTTGGTGAGGCGACTGGTCGGCGCTGCGTCCTGTGCGGATGCGACAGCTAACGACGTGGACAGAAGAAGCAACGCGGCGATGCGGCTCGGGTTCATGGGCTATTCATCGTAATGAATTAGGGAGAAGACGTCGATGTCGGGGAACTTGTCGCGGCCTTCCGGACGCCGACCTGAGAGCTAAAGGTCAATCCTCATCAGGAGTTCTGCCACCGTGAACCCGTGGTGCGTGGCGATTCCCTTGAGAATACCGGCGAGCGTTCCGGTTTTGATGGGAGAGTGGGCCGGGACGACTTCGTGGTGCTCTCCGTTTTGCGTGGTTGTGATTCGGATATGAGAGCCAGACTGACGGGTGACTTCATAGCCGAGGACTCGGAGTGCCTTGACGAGCTGCTGCCCGTGGACATCGCGCGGCAGTTTCATGCAACCAGCACTTCGTCGCGGACGAAGTGGAGGCGGATCACTTTGGGTGTCACCATCGTTTCGTCGAAGTAGCATGAGACCGCGTCTTTGACCATCGTGCGGAGCTCTTCGAGCGTTTCACCCTGAGTATGAATTCCATACCCCAGCGCATGCGCCATGTAGCCTCCATCGACCTCGTCTTCGCTGACTTCAAAGATGATTTCTTTCATAGAAACACCCTCTGTGCAGATGGTATCAGTTTGTGTCCGCAACTTGCGGTGCCGGGCATGATTGGTGCTACTCGTCGTAATGGATGAGGGAGAAGACGTCGATGTCGGGGAACTTTTCGCGGCCTTTGAGAAAGTCGAGTTCTACGGCTACGGTGACGCCGACGATTTCGGCGCCGAGTTCCTTGACGAGGGCGCTGGTGGCGAGCATGGTGCCGCCTGTGGCGAGGAGGTCGTCGACGATGATGACGCGCTGGCCGGGCTTTACGGCGTCCTTGTGGATCTGCAGGGAGTCGCTGCCGTACTCGAGGTCGTATTTGATGGTGAGGGTTTCGGCGGGGAGTTTGCCGGGCTTGCGCACGGGGACGAAGCCGGCGTTCAAGCGGTAGGCGAGCGCGGGGCCGAAGATGAAGCCGCGGGCTTCAATGCCGAGGACGAGGTCGACCTTCTTGTCGATGTAGTACTGCGCGAAGGCGTCGATGAGCTCGGCGAAGCCGGTCTTGTCCTTGAGGACGGTGGTGATGTCGTAGAAGAGGATGCCGGGCTTGGGGAAGTCGGGGACGGAGCGGATGAGTTCCTTGAGGTGGTCGCAGTTGGGGGCGGTTGTGGACATGCGGGGTTTGCTCCTTGCAAGGCTTGGGCTGCGCGAGCGAGGAGCAGGTTCCTCCGCTGCGCTGCGGAATGACAAGATATATGGGTGAAATGAGGAAGGGAGCTACCAGGCTCCTTCGATTTTAAATTCGGTGAGTGAGGCGGCTTCGCTCTCGTCGAGCTGGTGCTCGATGACTTTGTCGACGCGGCTGCCGCGTGATCCTTTGTGGAGCTCGGTGCGGAGATCGGCGAGTGTTTCAGGGTCGCCGGAGACGAGGACTTCGACGTCGCCGGTGTCGGTGTTACGGACCCACCCGCGCAGGCCAAGCTCGGCGGCTTCGCGATGGACGAACCAGCGGAAGCCGACGCCCTGGACGCGGCCTTTGACTAAGAAGTGGAGAACCATCGCTCTTCAGTGTCGCATCGTCGCGGAGGGGGTGCAACCTTGCTTGGCTCTAACGGGATTGGATGTGCGTGTGCGAAAGACGATGCGAGATGAACGGTAACCGAACCGCTGTAACGTGGGTGCAACCTTGGGCTGCGTCGGGGGCGTCCTTGAAGAAGACACCGAAGCGCACGGACGGTGGGTGAGGATGCAGGAGGACAGAGCGCCGAAATGTCGAGATGGGTGCGGCCCTGTTGCAGTAGAAGCCTGCGGTTGAGATCAACACAAGGGATGACGCGGATGGGCCTGGCCGGAGAAACGGCGAGGCGTTGAGGCGGCTCTCGGCTTAATTACGGAGATGTGACACAGATGAACAAGTTGAAGATGCAGACGTTGGCGGCGGTGTGCCTGTTTTCAGTTGCAGGCGTGGCGGCGCAGGGCCAGTTCTACAAGATTCACAACGCGGATATCGCGGGTTCGGGCGTGGGGCAGTTTACGACCGTGCTGAACCAGAACACGACGGTGACACCGTATACGACGGACTCGTTTGGCGGACTGTTTTCGCTGCGGGAGCATCCGGTGTCGTGGGCGGGAGTGGAACTGAACTATAGCTTCAACAAGTACACGCAGACGTTCGTGCAGACGGCGGCGCCGGCTTATTCGCAGCGGGTGCAGACCGAAGGGCATGAGGCGACGGGTGCGTATATGTTTCATCCGCACTTCAAGCATCTGCAGCCGTTTGTGAATGTGGGTGGCGGTGCGATCGACTTCATGCCGCGGACAGGGCAGGATCAGTGGAGAATCACCGGACTGCTGGAAGCAGGGCTGGATCTTCCGACGAGCAACCCGCACTTCGGGTTCCGCATCCAGGGACGGACGCTGGTGTACCGGACGCCGAACTATAACAACCAGAGCCTGGCGACGAAGAGCTGGGTTTCGACCGAAGAGCCTACGTTCGGGGCTTATTACAGGTTCTAAAAGCGAAAGCCCCACTGCGCGTGGGGCGGGCGTTCACACGCCTTTTTGGAGCTTCGCGCGGCCCTTCCGTTGGGCGGGATTGAGACTTGATCCCGCCTCGGAAGGGCTTTTTG
>CAJCIM010000116.1 GCA_903970395.1 Acidobacteriaceae bacterium | reverse complement strand
GGCATCAAGGTGCGCGTCTCGGGCCGTCTGAATGGCAACGAGATCGCCCGCTCGGAGTGGTATCTGCAGGGACGTCTGCCGCTGCACACGCTGCGTGCGGACATCGATTACGGCTTCTCTGAAGCCCACACGACGTATGGCATCATCGGCGTCAAGACGTGGGTCTATCGTGGCGATATCTACGAGCAGAAGAAGCGCCGCGAGCCCGCGCCTATCACGACCGGCGCGTTCTAAAGACAGAGTGTAGAGGATAGAGAGTAGAGCGCAAAAACGCTCTACTCTTGAAACTCTTTGCTGGAAATCAGGCATTTTCGTTGGCGCAAGCCGCGAAATTTTGCTAAACTTATTGAGTTTGGCCCTGAGTCTGCGCCTCGCTTCACGAAGCCTGCGTGCAGAGACCCTGGTCAGCGACCTTCTCGCCGGTTGGCGAGGTCTTCGCTTCAGTTCGCCTCCATCGGTTTTACAAAGGACTTACTATGCTTTTGCCTAAGAAAGTTAAGTATCGCAAGCAGCAACGCGGCCGCATGTGCGGCAAGGCGTGGCGCGGCTCCGATATCTCCTTCGGTGACTACGGCCTCAAGGTCATGGAGTGCGGTTACATCACCGACCGCCAGATCGAAGCATCGCGTATCGCGATGACACGCTTTATCAAGCGTGGCGGCAAGGTGTGGCTGCGCCTGTTCCCGGACAAGCCCATCACCAAGAAGCCAGCCGAAACCCGTATGGGTAAGGGCAAGGGCGCTCCCGATCACTGGGTAGCCGTCGTTCGCCCCGGCAAGGTGCTGTTTGAGATGGAAGGCGTGCCCGTCGAGATCGCGAAGGAAGCGATGCGTCTCGCGGCCCACAAGCTGCCACTTAAGACTGCGTTCGTTGTGCGTCCGGGCTTTGTTGCTCCGGTCGCTGCCAAGTAAGCAGCCCGACGGGTCGGAGAAGTAGTCCTTCGCTTCGCTCAGGCTGACAGGTTTGAATATCGCAATGCCGTTCAGGCGGTAAGGAAGAAGTCAATTATGGAACTCGACAAGATTCGTGGTTTGAGCGACGAGGAGTTGAAGGCTGAGGAGGCGAAGGCCGCCGAGCAGCTCTTCCGCATCCGCTTTGCCAAGAGCCTCGGCAAGCAGGAGGGCATTGGCAAGATCAAGTCCCTCAAGCTCGACATCGCACGCTTCAAGACCATCGCCCGCCAGCGCACGCTCGCGGCCACTGCAGGGAAGGCATAACCATGGCGGATACCATTACCACTACCGCGCCGGCAACTCAAGCCGCTTCGCACCGCACCGAGAAGGTCGGTCTGGTTGTTTCAACCAAGATGGACAAGACGATTGTCGTCGAGATCGAGATGCGCAAGGCGCACCCGAAGTACAAGCGCGTACTGAAGTCGAACAAGAAGTTCTATGCGCACGACGAGCAGAACTCCGCCCGCCTTGGAGACATGGTTCGCATTCGCGAGACCCGTCCCCTGTCAAAGCTGAAGCGCTGGAACCTCGAAGAGATCATCCGCCGTTCATCGCTGTCGGCCCTGCCGGACGAGAAGCCGGTTGCTGTCAAGTAGCTTTTAGCGACTGGCTCGTGACTTTCAGCTAAAGGCTAAAAGTCACGAGTCAAGAGCTTACGAAGGTTTAGGAGAAATACCATGGCAGTTCAAATGCGCACCATGCTTGCCGTCGCCGACAATTCGGGCGCACGCAAGCTGCAGGTGATCAACCCGATCGGTGGCGGTCTGGGCAAGAAGGCTGGTCTGGGCGATGTCGTCACGGCGGCCGTCAAGGAAGCTTCGCCCGATGGCACGGTCAAGAAGGGCAAGGTCGTGAAGGCGGTCATCGTCCGCACGCACAAGGAGTATCGCCGCAAGGACGGCACTTATATCCGCTTCGATGAGAACGCGGCTGTGGTGATCAATGACGCGATGGAGCCGGTTGGCACACGCGTGTTTGGGCCCGTCGCCCGCGAGCTCCGCGAGAAGAAGTTCCTCAAGATCGTCTCGCTGGCACCTGAGGTTATTTAGTACCAAGGAGTAGTAGGTAAGGAGTAATAAGTAGGGAAGACAAAAGGTACTCTACTTGTTGCTACTCACCACTGCTTGCTCCTTGAATTATCGGATTCCGGCTCCGTATCGCCGAGGCACCACGAAAGAGAGTCATCATGGCAAAGATCAAGCGTAACGACCAGGTTATCGTCATCGCCGGCAAGGACAAGGGTAAGAAGGGCCGCGTTCTGCGCGTCATCGTCGATAAGAGCCGCGTTCTTGTCGAAGGCGTCGGGATGATCAAGAAGCACATGAAGCCGAACCCGCAGCGCAACCAGGCGGGCGGCATCCTGGAGCAGGAGGCGCCGATCCACATCTCGAACGTGGCGCTGCTGGACTCCGAAGGTAAGAAGACCCGCGTCGGTTTCCGCGTCGAGGGTGAGACCAAGACTCGCATCGCCCGTTCCAACGGCGGCGCGATTGCTGAGAAGAAGACGCCGAAGGCGAAGAAGTAAAGAAGGGTTTTCAGTTGTCCGTTCTCAGTTGTCAGCGAGAGCGAAAGTGGTAACTGAGGGCTGATGACGGAGAATTGACAACTCCGAATTGAGCACCCCACGAAACGGTATCCACTCCGAAACCGTGGAGAAGAGAGAAGAGATCATGGCAGCACGTTTGAAAGAGAAGTACCACAGCGAGATCAAGGCGGCCCTCCAGAAGGACCTCGGCATCGAGAACTCGATGGCCGTGCCAAAGCTGGAGAAGATCGTGATCAACATGGGCCTCGGCGAGGCGACGCAAAATGTGAAGATCATGGATCCGCTGATCGCCGACCTCGGCGCCATCGCCGGCCAAAAGCCGGTTGTAACTAAGGCGAAGAAGTCCATCGCTGCGTTCAAGCTGCGCGAGGGCATGCCCATCGGCGCGATGGTGACGCTGCGTGGCGACACGATGTACGAGTTTCTTGATCGTCTGATCTCAGTGGCTCTGCCCCGCGTGCGCGACTTCCGAGGCGTGAGCTCGAAGAGCTTTGACGGGCGCGGCAACTACACGCTCGGCCTGCGCGATCAGCTGATCTTCCCGGAGATCGACTACGCAAAGGTGGACAAGACTAAGGGTATGAACGTGACCATCGTGACGACCGCCAAAGACGACAATGGGGCGCGTACGCTGCTCAAGCACTTCGGTATGCCCTTCCGTCAGGGCGCGTAACAACAGGGAACAGGGATTAGGGATTGGAGCGGAACGCTAGCTCTGATCCCGAGGAAGAAGAGAGAAGAAAAGATGGCTACTACTGCAAAGCGCGTCAAAGACGCACGCAAGCCGAAGTTCAAGTCCCGTCAGCACAACCGCTGCCAGCTCTGTGGCCGCCCGCGCGCATTTCTGCGCAAGTTTGGCGTCTGCCGTCTGTGCTTCCGCGGTCTTGCTCTAAAGGGCGAGATTCCGGGCGTTGTCAAGTCCAGCTGGTAAGGCTGGCCGCGCGAAACACCCACGCTGCCGCCGACGTTTGTCGGCAGGTGGCTCAAGAAACCCGGCGTGCTTGCCCTCGCGGACAAACGCCACAACCATCACCGCTGGTTCTCCACGCTGATTGGCCCACTGGTTCTATCGACCAACAGGGGCAAGCGCGGAGCGAACGGGGGATGAAAGGACAACGATGAACCTCACCGATCCAGTCGCAGACTTTCTGACACGCATCCGCAACGCACACCGTGCCCGCCACCAGAAGCTCGACGTTCCGACTTCCAAGCTCAAGGCCGAGATCGCCCGCATCCTCAAGGAGGAGGGCTACATCGCGAACTACAAGCTGGCGGAGGAAGAGGGCCAGAAGCTGCTGCGCGTGTACCTGAAGTACGGCCCGAACAACGAGGCTGTGATCCGCGATCTGAAGCGCATCTCGCGCCCGGGCTGCCGCGTGTACATCGGCAAGGACGAGATCAAGCGCGTTCAGGGCGGTCTCGGTATCAGCATCATGACGACACCGAAGGGCGTGATGACCGGCCGCCAGGCTCGCCGTGAAGGCGTTGGCGGAGAGATCCTCGCAGAAGTTTGGTAATAGCAAGGAAGTAGGAAACAGGAAGTGGGAGATAGCTAAGCTGCTTGCCACTTTAAAGATGCGAGTGATCGCAGGCTGCAGTGGAACGGGGCAAGACTGGAAGCGAAATGCTGAAGGCTCTCGGGACTCGCAAGCCACCAAAGGATTAAACAATGTCACGTATCGGCAAGAAGCCTATCACGCTGCCCAAGGGTGTCAAGTACACCGTGCAGACCAACGTGGTCGTCGTCGAAGGCCCCAAAGGCAAGGTTGAGGCATTACTGCCCAAGGGCATCACCCTCTCCGAGAAGGACGGTATCCTGACCGTCGAGCGTCCGGATGACGCACACGCGGCCGTGCATGGCCTGGCGCGCGCGCTGGTCTTCAACGCGGTAGAGGGCGTCACGAACGGCTGGAAGAAGGAGCTGGACGTGGTCGGCATCGGTTACCGCGTCGAGCTCAAGGGCAAGGACATGGTTGTGTTCACGCTCGGCTACTCGCACCCGATTGAGTTCCCGCTGCCCACCGGCATCACGGTCGAGATCGACCCGAAGCAGACGCACCTGACGGTGATCGGCATCGACCGCCAGAAGGTGGGCCAGGTTGCTGCAGATATGCGCTCGCTGCGCAAGCCGGATCCGTACAAGAACAAGGGTGTTCGCTACTCCGACGAGAAGCTGAAGAAGAAGGTCGGCAAGACGGGCGCGAAGTAATTCAGTGAGTAGAGGCTAGAGGGTAAGGAGTAGTGGAAGCAGTTTCTACTCCTTACTCCTCACTCGCTACTCCTTAGCCATAACCGAACGTCGTCAGCAGATGGCGACGCCTTTAGGAAGGAAGAAGATCATGATCAACGGTCGTCAAAGAAACGTAATTCGTCAGCGCGTGCACACGCGCATCCGCGAGAAGATGTCCGGCACCGCCGAGCGTCCGCGTCTGAACGTGTACCGCTCGCTGAACCACATCTACACGCAGCTGATCGACGATGCGAACGGCGTCACGATCGCTTCGGCCAGCACGATGAGTCCGAAGGGCACCGAGCGCAAGGCCGGCGGCAACGTCGAGGCAGCGAAGGAAGTCGGCAAGCTGATCGCCGAGCGCGCCAAGGAGAAGGGCGTCAAGAAGGTCGTGTTCGACCGTGGCGGCTACTTGTATCACGGTCGTATCAAGGCGCTGGCCGATGCCGCTCGTGAAGCGGGTCTTGAGTTCTAACGAAGTCTCACGCCGCATCTTTCGGGACTGCGGCACTATAAAGAGGCCCCAAAGGGGCGGCTCCGGACCGGTGTGCCGGGGAGATATACAAAGGAAACCATCATCATGGCAATGAAGAAGAGACTCGACGGAAACCGGATGAACCTGAAGGACGAGGTCGTGTCCATCAACCGCGTTACCAAGGTCGTCAAGGGCGGCAAGAATATGTCGTTTGCGGCGCTGGTAATTGTGGGCGACCCGGCTGAGGGTGTGGTTGGTTACGGATCGGGCAAGGCGAAGGAAGTTCCGCAGGCGATCCGCAAGGGCATCGAAGCGGCAAAGAAGAACCTGCTCAAGGTGAACCTGACCTCCTACACAATTCCCCACGTCGTTCTGGGTCACTACGGCTCGGGCGAAGTGCTGCTGAAGCCGGCGCCGGAAGGTACCGGAGTGATCGCTGGCAAGACGGTACGTGCAGTGATGACCGCTTGCGGCGTGCAGAATGTGCTGACCAAGAGCCTCGGCTCGGCCAATCCGCACAACGTGATCAAGGCCACATTTGACGCGCTCGCGCAGCTGCGTGACCGTGCTGAAGTTGCTGCCCTGCGCGGCAAGTCTGTCGACGAGCTGTAAAGATTTTTGTAGGACCCACACAGGAGTTTCGTTATGGCTGAGACCGCCAAGATCAAGATCCAGTACTACCGCTCGCAGATCTGCACGCCCGTCAAGCACAAGCTCGTCGTCAAAGGCCTGGGCTTCACGCGCATGAACCAGATCGTCGAGCGCGAAGACACTCCGTCGATCCGTGGCATGGTGAAGAAGATCCCTCACCTTGTTCGTATCGTCGACTAGTGAAGCGTTCTTAGTTGTCTGTTCTCCATTGTCAGGGAGAGCCAAAGGTGACTGAGAACTGAAAACGGAGAACTGACAACTCCGCAACATGCGAGTCGGCCAGTCTTTCAAGACCGGGTCGGCGTGAGCGAGGGAACAATGGCACTGAATCTTAGCAATCTGAAGGCGCCGAAGAAGGCGAATGAGAACAAGAAGCGCGTAGGCCGCGGTATGGGCTCGGGTATGGGTAAGACCTCGACCCGCGGCCACAAGGGCCAGGGTTCGCGCTCGGGCAGCAGTCTGATGCGCGGTTTCGAAGGCGGCCAGATGCCGCTGCACCGCCGGATGCCGAAGCGCGGCTTTACCAACATCTTCCGCGTAGAGTACGCGGTGCTTGGTCTGGATACCATCGCCGAGCTGAACGAGAGTGAACTCACGCTGGAGAAGCTCACGCAACACGGCATTCTGAAGAAGCGCAATGGCCTGGTGAAGGTGCTGGCCAACGGCGAGATCAAGAAGGCTGTCACAGTGCACGCGCACAAGTTCTCCAAGGCGGCTCAGAAGGCCATTGAGGATGCCGGCGGTAAGGTTGTGCTTCTCGGCGGAGCGGCGACTCCCGCAGCGTAACGATTGCAGGCCGGGGCGATGCCTCGGCCTGACCTCTCTTAGCGCGCCAGCCCCGGCCCGGAGCGCGTAGAATAGACGCAGATTTCCCCAGTAGATCCGCCGCTAACGCGGTGTCCTATTTTGAAGGCCTGATACACCGATGCTCGAGAAATTCGCCAACATCTTCCGTATTAAAGACCTGCGCAACCGGATCGGCTTCACGCTCGGTCTGCTCGCGGTTTATCGTCTCGGCGCGCACATCCCAACACCCGGTATCGACGCCACCAAGCTCGCGCAGTTCTTCAACCAGCAGGCCGGTTCGGCGCTGGGTCTGCTCGATCTGTTCAACGGCGGCAACCTGCGCAAGCTGACTATCTTCGCCCTCGGTATCATGCCGTACATCACGGCCTCGATCATCTTCCAGCTGCTGACGGTGATCTATGAGCCGCTGGCGAAGCTGCAGAAGGAAGGCGAGCTTGGCCGCCGCAAGATCACCCAGTGGACGCGTTACGTCACGGTGCTGCTCGCGGTGATCCAGAGCTTCTTCATTGGCCTGACGCTGAACAGCCAGGGCATGTCCACGATGAGCAAGTGGTCGTTCATTCCGCTGTGCGTCATCACGCTCACCTGTGGCACTGCCTTCATCATGTGGCTGGGTGAGCAGATCACCGAGCGCGGCGTTGGCAACGGCATGAGCCTGCTGATCTTCGCCGGCATCGTGGTCGGCATACCCGGCGGCATTCGCGAGCTGGTCCGGAAGGCGCAGACCGGCGCTTGGGGTGGCCTCACTCCCATCGTTCTCGTCATTCTGATCGCGTTGATGGTGGCGGTGGTTGCGTTCATCGTGTTCGTCGAGCGCTCGGAGCGCCGCATCCCTATCCAGTCCGCGAAGCGTATGGTTGGCCGCCGCACTATGGAAGGCTCGAGCTCGTTCCTGCCGCTGAAGGTGAACTCCGGCGGTGTGATGCCGGTGATCTTCGCGTCTTCGATCCTTTCGGCGCCGCTGCTTCTGCAGAACCTCAACTTCTTCGGCGCGCCACTGCGTGACAACAAGTATCTATCGCCGGTGTTTGCGGCACTCGCTCCGGCAGAGCCTGGCTACGAGCTGCTATATATCGCTGCGATCATCTTCTTCGCGTACTTCTATATCTCCATCATCTTCCGTCCGGACGATATCGCCGACAACATGCGTAAGTACGGCAGCTTCATCCCGGGCATTCGTCCCGGTAAGCGCACGTCGGACTTCATCAACGATGTGCTGACGCGCATTACGCTGGTCGGCGCGCTGTACCTGATCATCATCTCGATCATTCCGCAGTTCCTCATCAGCGGTATTCACTTGAACCACCTGTGGCTGGTTGGCCCGTTCTTCGACCACGCGCCTACGTGGCTGACGAATGGCTTCGGCTTCAACTTCTACTTTGGCGGCACGTCGCTGCTGATCGTTGTGGGTGTTGCGATGGACACGGTGCAGCAGGTGGAAGCGCAGCTCATCATGCGTCACTACGACGGCTTCTCGCCGAAGTCGGGCCGAATCAAGGGCCGCCGCAGCTGGTAGATCAATGCAAGGAGAAGAGAGTAAGGAGTAAGGAGTAGAAGATTACTCCTCCCTTACTCTTCTTTCTTTGCTCCACAGGTTATTCACTATTCCTTACTCCTTATTCACTACTATGTCTAAGCCTCTACCTAACGCGAGCGATTTTCTCCCCGGCCCTGTGCTGCTGCTCGGCGCACCCGGCGTCGGCAAAGGCACGCAGGCCAAGCACCTGGTGGAGGAGTTCGGCATCCCGCAGATCTCCACGGGCGACCTTCTGCGCGAACACCGCAAGAACCACACGCCGCTTGGCATGATGGCCGACGAGTTGATGGCAAAGGGCCAGTTTGTACCGGACGACCTGGTGAATCAGATGGTCGCCAGCCGGCTGAAGCAGCCCGATACGGAGCATGGCTACATTCTCGATGGCTTCCCGCGCACGCTAAACCAGGCGGAGTGGCTCGATGGACAGCTCGTCGCGTACCTGCTTCCGGTGGTGGCTGTGAGCATCGTTGTGCCTGAGCGGGTGCTGCTGGAGCGCATCACGGGGCGTCGCATCTCGCCGGCTGGCCGCATCTACAACATCTATACCAACCCGCCGAAGGTCGAGGGCATCTGCGACGTCGACGGCAGCAAGCTGGAGCAGCGAGCTGACGATACGGTCGAGGTCTTTCACGAGCGCATGAAGGCGTTCAATCAGAAGACCGCAGCGGTGATCGAGTACTACCGCGAGCACGGGAACCGGTTTGCCGAGGTCAACGGTGACCAGGATATCGATGATGTGACACGCGACATCCGCTCCACGCTGCTCAAGCTACGTCATCATCCAGAGGCGTAGCACTCCAACGCTCGTACGCATCCTGAGTCTCAGTTTCGTGTCTAATACTTCAGTTAGGTTTCTGTTATTTTCTCTATGGCAATTCACATCAAATCCGCTGCTGAGATCCAGAAGATGCGCACCTCTGGCATCGCACTGCGCAAGGTGCACGACGCGGTGAAGGCTGCGGTGCGGCCCGGCGCTACTACGATGGACCTGGAGCGCGCAGCTGAGGCCAAGGTGAATGAACTCGGCGCGAAGTCTGCGTTCAAGGGCTATCACGGGTTTCCGGCGGTGCTGTGCACGTCGGTCAACAACGAGGTCATCCACGGTATCCCGAATGAGAATCGCGTGCTGAAGGAAGGCGACGTCGTCTCGGTGGACTGCGGCGTGATTGTCGATGGCTACTACTCTGACGCGGCGGTGACGCATGCGGTGGGCGAGATCAGCGATGCGGCGAAGAAGCTGCTGCGCGTTACCGAGGCATCGCTCTATGCGGCGATCGATCAGGCGGTTGTTGGTGGGCGGCTCTTCGACATCTCGTACGCCGTGCAGCGGATATGCGAGGCCGAAGGCTTTGGCGTGGTACGCGAGTTTGTCGGGCACGGCATCGGCAAAAACATGCATGAAGACCCGCAGGTGCCCAACTACGGCACGCCCGGCAAGGGGCCACGCCTGAAGGCCGGGATGGTGCTCGCGATCGAGCCGATGATCAACGCCGGTACGGCCGAGGTGAAGGTGCTTGAGGATGGCTGGACCGCGATCACAGTGGACGGCGGTATCAGCGCTCACTTTGAGCACACGGTGGCCATCACGAAGGATGGCCCTGTAATCCTGACTGCGTAAATCTCCAGAGATTTGTTATTGGTCTTTACTTCAGACGTTCTGCAAGCAGGTGGTCGCCAACGCGTAATGCGTTGGCGATGATCGTTAGTGACGGATTCACCGCCGAGGCCGACGGAAAGCATGAGGCGTCGACGACGTACAGGTTGTCGAGATCATGCGCCTTGCAGTGTGCGTCAAGCACGCTGGTCGTGGGATCGTAGCCCATGCGGCAGGTGCCGTTCTGATGGCCGACGCCTTCGAGCGGGATTCGCTTTTTGAAGTACGCGCTCAGAGGGAGGTGCATGTCAGCATGGCCAGCTTCCTTCAGCGTCGCGACCCAGCGATCTTTGAGGCGATTGAAACTCTGCACGTTATTCGGCGTGTAGCTCAACTGGATGCGTCCCGGCGGAGCGATGGCAACCTTCGCGCTCTCGTTGTAAAGGCCGGTGTCGTCTGATCCGTGCACGCCAGCCACGCCGGGCTGCAGAGAGATTTCTGAGGCGATGGCTTCGTTTGGCGTGGCGTTGACCAGTGTCACGCGGTTCGCAGGATCAGGGAGATCTTCTGTTGTGAGCCACCACGGTACAGCGCGGTGCTTCATCGTCTCCAGAACAAAGCCCGGAGTGAGTGGCGGCGCATCGCCTTTCATCATCTCGTGGTGAAACGAGCCAACCGGTTGCACCTGGCCAAGTGGGAACGGATACAAAGGGTCGGGGTCGCGCAGATAGAAGTCGTTGGTGCCCCAGGTCTTGGTGTAGCTGTCGGTGTTGGTGTCGGTGGAGAGCGCCAGCAACGCGTCGGCCTGGTGATACATGAAGTTGCGGCCCACCTGGTCGGATGAATTGTTTGCAAGGCCGCGCGGATGCTTGTCGTTCGCGGATTGCAGCAGCACAACGGCGGAGTTGATCGCACCGGCGCAGAGCGCAAAGATGCCCGCGGAGTACTTCGCTGTTACGCCGGAGTCTGCGTGGATAACTTCGACCTCAGTGATGGCTGTGCCGGTAGCGTTGGTCAGCAGACGGAGAACGCGGGTGCTGGTCATCAGCGTTACGTTGGGCAACGCCATGATCTCGCGCACGCAGTTGATGTCTGCGTCGGACTTTGCGTGAAGGAGGCACGGATAGCCGTCGCAGGTGTCGCAACGCACGCATTTGCTGGCGACAGGATCAGCTTCGTTGCGCTTCAGGCCAAGTGGAATCGGAAACGTGTTGACTCCGAGTTTGCGGACGGCGTCTTCGATGACCTGCATGCGTGGCTCGTTGCTGAAAGCCGCGTAGGGATAGGGTTTGGAGTGGAACGGCTCTGTGGGGTCGAACGACGAACCGTAGCCACCGGGTACCGATGGCGCGGTGCCGAGGTCCCCGTGCACATGGAAGAGCTCTTCGGCCTGGGTGTAGTAGGGTTCGAGGTCGGCGTAGCGGATGGGCCATGCGGGCGAGATTCCGCCTTGATGTTGGATGACTCCGAAGTCTTCGGCACGCATGCGGAACATCGCCGCGCCGTAGACCTTCGTCTGGCCGCCGACGAAGTAGGCCTGCTGCGGATGCAGCGGCTTGCCATCTTTGTCCTGCCACGTCTCTTTGGTGTGATAGCGGTTGTCGAGGAAGACCGCGGAGGTCGACCAGTTCAGCTTCTCCTGCGGCAGAAAGGGGCCGCGCTCGAGGATGAGGATCTGCTTGCCTGCCTTCGCAAGCCGATAGGCGAGCGTACCGCCGCCGGCTCCGGTACCGATGATGATCGCGTCATACGTGGTCGACATAGTCAGTGTGATGCCTATCGTACGTCAGCCTTTGCCACTGGCCGCGAATTCTTCTTCTTCTTTTGAGTAAGCGCAGTCGAAGGGGCAGAGGTAGCTCGGCGCGTGATGCAGTTTGGCACAAAGCACGCGTGCTATTCCGTACTGCATCACGTAGATCTGCGCTGCGACGAGCATTCCCAGTGGCGGTGCAATGAAGTAGAGCCACAGCGCGGTCCAGACGTGGGCGAAGTAGGCAGAGCCTACGGTTCTTGCAGGGTTAATGCTGAAACCGGAGACCGGACCGAAGATCAACACGTAGAAGGTGATGAGCACGCCGACCATGTAGCTGGTGTAGCGTGCGAGGTTGGCGCGGTTCGTCGTCCACAGGACGGTACCCATCAGCAGCGCGGCCATTAGAAACTCCGCGCCGAAGGCCGCAGCGGTGCCGTAGACGCCGGGAACGGTGATGACGTACTGCACCGGAGGCAGCGCAAGCCGCTTGCCGAGGATCAGCGCAGAAACGCCAACGCCTGCAACGCCGCCAGCGAACTGGCCGACGATGTAGAGCGCAGCGTCCCACGGCGCAATCTTGCCCAGTCGCAGGTAGGTCAGCGTGATCGCTGGATTGAAGTGTGCGCCGGAGGCTTTTCCCATCGGCGAGTGGATGATGAGCACAGCCGTCAGGCCCATTGCCGCACCCATCAACAAACCGCGGAGCGCCGTGTTCGGCAGCTCCGCGGGGATGGGTGAGGATTTGGAGTAAAGCAGCACGGCGCCGAAGCATGCCGACAGCATGAAGATCGCCAGCTCCGCGCCCTCGTACAGGTACAGGAACCAATGCCTGTGGAGCGCGGAACGGAGCGTCGTCACCTGGTTTTGTTGGGGCATTGATCCTCATCGTAGACGAGGTGGAGGCAGTTTAGATGCCTTGTTCGGTCAGGAACTTCCCGATCTCGGCGTACTCTGCGTCGCTTAGCCGGAAGGTTGCACCAGGCAGCACGCCTTCGACCTGCCTTGCGCTGCGTCCGCCAACGATGGCAGCAGTGACGGCGGGATTGTGCAGCGTCCATGCGATGGCGACGACGCCGGCCATCACGTTATGACGCGCACCGATCTCCTTCATCAGATCTGCCAGCGCGAGGTTCCGTGAGATCTGCGGCTCCTGGAAGTTCTTCGCGCGGCTGCGGAAGTCGTTCTCCGGCAGCGCTGCAACGCGCTCCTTGCTCATGGCGCCGGTCAGAAGGCCGGAGTGCATGGGAGCGTAGTTGATGACGCCGATGCCGTGCTCTTTGCAGAAAGGCAGAATGGCGGGCTCGACCGCGCGATTGATCGCAGAGTACGGGGGCTGCAGCGAGGTGATCGGCGCGATCCTGATTGCGCGTTCCATCTGCGCCACGCTGAAGTTGGAGACACCGATCCAACGCACCTTGCCCTCACGCTTCAGGTCAGCCATCGTCGACCAGCCCTCTTCCAACTCCTCGTCCGGCACGGGCCAGTGGATCTGGTAGAGGTCGATGACGTCGATCTGCAGGCGGCGCAGGCTCTGTTCCACCTCCTCGCGGATCTTTTTCATCGTCTGTACGATCTTGCGGTCTTCGCCCCAGGTCATCGTCGACTTTGTGAAGACGTAGGGTTTGTGGCTGGTGGACTTCAGCGCCTTTGCGACAACGTCTTCAGAGTGTCCAAGACCGTAGACCGCAGCGGTGTCGATCCAGTTGATGCCGGCGTCGAGCGCGCGTTGAATCGCGGCGATCGAGTCGTTGTCGTCCTGCGCGCCCCAGCCATGCTGCCAGTCGCCGCCGCCAATCGCCCACGCACCGAATCCGATGGAGGTGAGCTGCATATCCGAGTTGCCAAGTTGTTTTGTGCTGCCGAGAGGAGAGATATTCATAACACTTCCTTGGATGTAATAGAGGCTGCGCTCGCCTCCTAAAGTTTGCGCATCAAACTATTTTCTGGCCGGTATTCGAGAACCGTTTCATGGTCGAAGATCGCAGTGAGCGCATCAAGACCATGAGAGAGTTGTAACAGAACGTGTTGCGAGGAGGCGAAGGCGAATCATGAGCTCGGCGATTCAACAACGACTAACCGGTGAGCGGCCTCGGGCACGCGTCATCATCATTGGAGCAGGCTTTGCTGGTCTCTCTGCGGCGCAACGGCTGGGCAAGCTCGCCGTGGACGTCACACTGCTCGACCGCAAGAACCATCATACGTTTCAGCCGCTGCTCTACCAGGTGGCTCTTGCCGTGCTTTCACCGGGCGATATCGCGCAACCCATCCGCAGCATCGTCCGCAATAACAGCAACACCGAAGTTGTGATGGACGAGGTGCTTGGCATCGACACCGTCAAGCGCCGCGTGCACATCAAGAGTGGCGTGGAGATGATCTACGACTACCTCATCCTCGCCACCGGTTCCACGCACAGTTACTTTGGCAAGTCGGAGTGGGCAGCCATCGCGCCAGGCCTGAAGACAGTGGAGGATGCGACGGAGATTCGCCGCCGCGTGCTGCTGGCCTTTGAACTTGCGGAGCGGCAGATGCTAGAGACCGGTTCGCACCCGCCGCTGCAGTTTGTGGTCATCGGCGGCGGCCCCACGGGGGTAGAGCTCGCTGGCGCGATCTCCGACATTGCGCGTCTGTACATGACCAGGGACTTTCGGCACATCGACACCAAGACCGCAAAGGTGCTGATCCTGGAAGGCTCGCCGCATGTTCTCGCCGCCTATCCGCCTGATTTGCAGAAGAGTGCGGTGCGCCAGCTCAACAAGCTCGGCGTGACGGTGCGCACCAGCGCGCACGTTACAGATGTGCAGCCTGGATACGTGATGGTGGGCGACGAGCGTGTGGACAGCTGCTGTACGCTTTGGGCCGCAGGTGTGCAGGCTTCGCCGCTGGGCAAGCTGCTGGCGCAGACGCCCGGTGTAGAGCTCGATAAGCGTGGCTGCGTGATCGTGAACCAGTACCTGAACCCGAAGAACCTGCCGGAGGTCTTCGTCTGCGGCGATCTCGCTCATGTGGAGCAGGACGGCAAGCAGGTGCCCGGTGTCGCGCAGCCGGCCATGCAGATGGGTGACTACGCCGGGCGGCGCATTGGTCTACTGGTTGCGGACTCCGACAAGGCCGCGCGCATGAAGCCGTTTCGCTACTTCGACAAAGGCGACATGGCGACGATCGGGCGCAAGGCTGCGGTGGCGCGCGTGGTGTGGCCCTTCAAGGCCAACCTCTCCGGCTTTATTGCGTGGATGATGTGGATGTTCGTGCATATCTACTTCCTGGTTGGCTTCCGCAACCGGCTGTCGGTCTTCCGCAGCTGGGCGTTTACTTACATCCAACTGCAGGACGGCGTGCGCCTGATCGTGGGTTCGCAGACGCTGCCGGGCTGGGACGAACTTGCTCAGCCCGCGACCACCACGCAAAACGACGTACAGATCTAGTCTGTACGTCGTTTTCCGATTAGGTGTTGGAAGGGCAGTTTGGCCGACTACTTGAAGCGGAAGACCAGGCCTGCGGAGAAGTTCAGCAGCTTGGCCGCTGGGATCGGCTTGGGACCGCCGTAGATGGCGCTGCTGGTCGTCGTCAACGAGCCATAACCCACCTCGATGACTCGCCAATCGACGTGCTTGCCCAGCGCTTTGTCCGCGCCGACAAAGCCGTCAAACTCCAGCTTGGTGGTGCTGGCGGTGCTCAGCGGCGAGTGTGTGCGACCTGCGCCGATCGAGACCTGCGCGTAAGGCTTTACACCCCAGGCCACCGGGTGCAGAGCGACGCGCGGCCCCACCAGGAAGCTGCTCAGCTTTGCGTTGTCGCCGTGCTGAATCTGGTCACGCACATCCAGGCTGATGTCGAACTTGGGGTACTGCGAGAACGTATAGTAGCCGCCCAGAGCGACGCCGCCAAAGATCTGCGAGGTCCCATTCTGCCCAAGGAACGCGAACGGCCCGGTGTCCGGTGTGCTGTTGCTTGCGCGGGTGACGACCGGGTTCAGGTACACGCCGATCTGTGCTTGTGCGGCGACAGTCGTCAGGGCAAGGGCAAGGGCTGGAACGAGATACCGCAGCTTCATCAAAAACGATCCTCAAAATGGTGGCGCTGATCCAGGGGGTTAGGCTTCTGGAGGCTGGTTCTGGGTGTTTAGACTCGGCCCAGAGCGCACTGTTACAAGTCTAGTGCCTCCAGCGCGCGCGCGGCGAGTCTTCTGGAGGCAAATTGGCATGCAGGACGAATAAAACGCACAAAAGAAATCGGCGGCAGCCCCAAAGGGTCGCCGCCGACTCCAGACATGGTGTCGGTGCTTATACGGCCACAGGCTCTTCGACCTTCACTGGCGTCAGCCAGTTGTAGCGGTCCGGCGCGTTGCCGTTGACGATATCGAAGAACGCCTTGTGCAGCGCGGTGGTGATGGGACCCATGGAGCCGTCGCCGACCAGGATGCGGTCTACCGAGCGCAGGTGAGTTACCTCGGCGGCGGTGCCAGTGAAGAAGGCCTCGTCGCAGATGTAGATCAGTTCGCGCGGCAGCGGCTGCTCGACGACCGGGATACCCATGTCGCGGGCCAGCGTGAGGATGGAGTCGCGTGTGATGCCGTTCAGCACACTGTTTGCCAGCGGAGACGTGTAGATCGTTCCGCCGCGCACCAGGAACAGGTTCTCGCCCGAACCCTCCGACAGGTAACCGTTGCGGTCTAGCGCAATGCCTTCGGAGTAGCCGTTGATATCGGCTTCCATGCGGATCAGCTGCGAGTTCATGTAGTTCGCGCCCGCCTTGGCCAATGCCGGCATCGTGTTCGGCGCCAGCCGGTTCCAGCTAGAGATACATACGTCCGCTCCGTCATTGCCGGCCACGTACTTGCCCCACGGGAAGTTGGCGATGAAGACGTCGATCGGCGAGCCGGTGGGATTGACGCCGATTTCGCCGTAGCCGCGCAGGGCGATGGGGCGGATGTAGCAGGGGGCGACGCCATTGTTTTCGATGACGTCTACGACTGCGGCGCACAGTTCGTCGAGCGAGTAGGGCAGCGTCATGCGGTAGATCTTGGCGGAGTCAAGCAGGCGCTGCATGTGCTCGGGCAGGCGGA
>CAJCIM010000115.1 GCA_903970395.1 Acidobacteriaceae bacterium | reverse complement strand
GTACAAACCATTCTTCGCCTGCCGGAAATACGCAGCGCGAGCATTGGCATCGACCTCAGGTGAGATCTCATTCACTCGCGGCAACGCATGCATAATGATTGCCTCCGGCTTCAACCGGTCCGCCGCCGCCGCATCCAGAATGTAACTGTCCTTCACTGCGTCGTACTCTTCCACCGACGCAAACCGCTCGCGCTGAACCCGCGTGATGTACAGCACGTCGGCCTCGGCAATCGCGCCGTCCAGCCGCTCGCTCTCGTGGAACGAGACGTGCTTCTCCAACAGGTACTCGCGATGCTTCAACGGCAGTCGTAGCTGCCACGGCGAGATAAGGTCGACCTGCACGTCCTTGTACAGGGCCAGCAGCGGCAGCAGCGAGTGGATCGTCCGCCCATTCAACAGGTCGCCCACCAGCACCACGCGCAACCCGCTGATGCGGCCAAGCTCCTTGCGGATCGTGTACACATCCGTCAGCGCCTGCGTCGGATGTTCGCCAACGCCATCGCCGGCGTTGATCACCGGCACCGGAGAGATGCGCGCAGCAGCCTCGGCAGTGCCTTGCTCGTAGTGCCGAATCGCAATCGCATCGGCATAGCCGCTGACGATGCGAATCGTATCCGCGATCGTCTCGCCCTTCGTCGCAGAGCTGCTCTCGCGCATGTTCTCCGCCGTCAGCACGCCACCGCCCAGCTTCTGCATGGCAGCCTCAAACGAGAACCGCGTCCTCGTGCTCGGCTCGTAGAAAAGGGTCGCCAGAATCCGCCCGCGCAACGGATCGGTCAGCGCCCGAAACAGGTCATCGCGCTCCATCTGGTTGGCAACGTCGAACAGCCCGTTCAGAAACTCAGGGTCGTCGAACTGCCGCGCGCTGATCACATGCTTGAGCTTCTCCATAGTTAGCTTGCCGGATACACCTTTCCGTGCACCACCGTCGCACGCACCCGCCCCGGAAACGTGAACCCCTCAAACGGCGACCACGCACACTTGGTCCGCATCTCCTCACTCCGCACAGTCCAGGGCGAGTCGAGATCCAGAATCGTCAACGACCCAACATAACCCGGGGCCACCACCCCATAACCTTCGCCAAAACTGCTCGGCAGAAACTCCTTCACAAACCGCCCAGGATTGTAAGCACACACCCGCGCAACATCCCCTGCGCTGAACCGATGTTCACGTATCAACCAAGTCGCAAACGCGCCATACGTATCCAGCAACGGAACGCCGCTCACGCCATGCGCCTTCTCTTCCAGCGTATGAGGAGCGTGGTCCGTAGCAACATAATCCAACAACCCGCCGCGCAGAGCTTCAATCAGCGCCAGTCGATCCGCGCTGCCGCGCAAAGGGGGATTCATCTGCAACGCAAGCCGATTCTCCTCGGTCAGCATCGTCTCGTCGAAGAACAGGTGATGCGGAGTGACCTCCGCAGTAACACGCACACCGCGGTTCTTCGCCGCCGCAATCTTCTGCAGTCCACCTTCAGTCGAGTAATGGCACAACTTGCCTTGCAGCTCATACTTTTCGATCAGGTACAGCGCAAACTCAGTCGCCGTAATCTCCGCCCGAGCTGGCCGCCGCGCCTCATGCGTCGCCGCGCCTTTGCTCTCCTGCAGAATCACAGGATCTTCGCAATGGAAGCTCACATTGCGTCCGCGATACCTCGCGATCACGCCCTCCAACTGCTCCTGCGACGCAAAGAACAGGTCGCCAACAGAAGGCCCCATGAACGCCTTATACGGAACATGACGCTGCAACGGCTCAGTCTCAGGCCCGATGCCCGCATACAGAGTCACATGCACCACAGACTTTGCGGTGAGCTTCTCCTTCTCCGCATAACGAGCATCGTCAACCGGCGCAATCGGATTATTCGGCATGTCCGCCACATGCGTCACGCCACCATGCAACGCCGCGTCAGACGTCGTAACAAAGTCTTCCTTGTACATCTGCGTCCCGCCAGCATCTTCGCGAGCGTGAATATGAATGTCGCCAAAGCCAGGAAAGATCAAGGCATCGCCAATATCAAGGTCACTCTTTCCCGTCTTCGATCCAACCGAAACGATCAACCCAGAAGCCGGATCGATCTCCACAGCACCCTCAAATACACGATCATGATTGGCAATCATGCCCTCAACGCGCAGCATAAATCTTCTCCCGCGCCGCGTTGATCTCGTCCCGCAGCTGCCGCGCAGCAACAGCCGGATCACCGGCAAACAGAATCCCGCGCGAGCTGCTGATCAGCAACCCTTTGCCCTTCGCGTCCAGCCCAGCGGCAACCACCGCAGCAACATCGCCACCCTGCGCTCCAACACCAGGTACAAGAAACGGCAGCGCCGGCGCAACCTCACGAATCCTGCGCATCTCGGCTGGATACGTCGCACCAACAACCAACATGCAGTTGTCGTTCCCATTCCACTCTTTGCTCACGCGCTCGGCGACAGTCTCCCACAGCGGCTTGCCATCACTAACTAGATCCTGAAACTCACCAGCACCAGTGTTCGACGTACGACACAGAATGATCGAAGCCTTGTCCTTCCGCTCAAGGAACGGAGCCAGCGCCTCACGCCCAAGATACGGATGCAGCGTAACCGCATCAAAACCCATCGCATCGAAGATCGATGCCACATAGCCGCGATTCGTATTGCCAATATCCGCGCGCTTCGCATCGCAGATCGTGACGATCTCAGGATGCTCAGAGCGCAGATACTCAGCTGTACGCGCCAGCTCTTCAAGCCCCAGGCTGCCGCGAGCCTCAAAGAACGCCACATTCGGCTTATATGCGAGAGCTACAGAATGTGTCTGCTCGATGATCCACCGGCAGAACGCAAAGAACGGCAGCGCGTCACTGCGAAACCGCTCTGGAATCCGCTCGATCTCCGGATCGAGTCCCACACAAAGCAGGGAGTTCACTGCTTCGGCGCGCCTCTCGTACTTGCGTATCACATCGCTCATCGTCTACTCGAAACCCTGCCGCTTCGCCCATCCATGCGGCTCGCGCAACCAGTCACGCACCACCGTCGCACCGCCATCGTCGATAACACCGCGCTCCAGCGCAACCTCAAGCACGGCCTCAAAGTCTGTCGCCGCATGAAGCCGAACTCCTGCCTTCGCAAACGCCTCAACTGCCTCGGCAAACCCATAACTGATGATCGCCATGCAATCGTCAACGACAGCGCCCTCTTCACGCAGCGCCTCAATCGCAGCAAGACTGCTGCTGCCGGTCGTCACTAGATCTTCGACAAGCATCACGCTCAGGCCCTTTACATCGCCACCTTCGACGCGCTTCTTCGTGCCGTGCCCCTTCGCTTCCTTTCGGATGAACACGGAAGGCTTCTGCAGATGGAAGCCGAGCGCCGCACTGTGCGGAATGCCTGCGGCTTCAACTCCACCTACGACATCCACTGCAATCGCATCTTCGACGATCATCTGCTCGAAGCCATCGATCACGGTGCGCCACTGCTTCGGATGGAACGGAAAGCGGCGGTTGTCACAGTACACAGGCGATTTGATGCCAGACTTGAAGGTGATCGGATCGCTTGGCCGAAAACCAACGCCACCGATCTCCACCAAAGCCTCTGCAACCTCGCGTCTAGAGCTCATGCGCCAGTTCCTTGATCTCCTGCGCGAGGCAAGGATTCCACATCGCCGCAGTTGCAGACATCACCACATCAGCGCCAGCTTTGCGATACCGGTCGAACGCTGCAGCATCGCCAGCACCGCCAACACCAACAATCTCAAACGTCAGCCCAAGCGACTCGCGCAGCTTCGCCAACCGCTCAACCATCTCAACACCGGCCCACTGAATCGCGCTGCCGCAAACGCCGCTGCTGAGTCGGCCCTCACCGGGCAGCGCCTGCTTACCATGTTCATCGACAACCACAGCCGAAACGGTGTTGATCGCCGAGATGCCATCGACGACGCTGCCCACTTCGCGGAGAAACTGCGTAAGGCGCTCGTCATCACCAAAGTAAGCAATCTTCGTAACCAGCGGAATCTCACCCAACTCCGCCTTGATCGCCTCGACAATTGTCCTCGCACGCGGGATATCGAAGCACAGCAGATTCGCCGTTCCCTCATTTGGGCAACTCAAATTGACCTCAACGATCTTCACGCCGGTCTGCTTCAACAGCCGCGCGCCAGTCACGAAGTCTGCGATATAGGCATCAACACTGCCGCTCTCTGACTTCGTCCCCTGAAAGCTGCCCACAACAACCTGCCCTGGCCCCGCATGTTGAACCGCGTCAGCCATATCCGGCTGCCAGAACTCAGGATCGTACGACGGAACCCCAAAGGAGTTGGTAATAGACAATGGCTCTGAGTAATCGCGGCGCGCCACCAGCGTTCGACCCGTATCAAGGTCGCCGTCAACCTTCACAGCGAGCACATTCGGCCAAGCATGGCAGGCATACTTGCGCGTCCGAACGGTCTTGTAAACAGGAATATCGAATCCCTTATCAAGCGCCGCCTTGACGAACCTACCGTTGAGTAAAGGACCCGCCGGAATCCCAAACGGCGCAGAAATAGGCTGACCGAGAAACCGGTGTTTAGGCTCTGTTGTAGAAGAAATGCGTTGTGCGTCGGCAAAGAGGCCGAAGGGGCCGTGCTCGAAGTTGTCCTGATACGACCGCCCTGGGTCGTAGAACGGCTCAGAGAGCATTCGCGGAAGCACCTATCTGACATAAGTATCGCACGTTCCCGGAGGAAAACTTCACTCCCGCCGTGCGCCGCGCGTATCAATGTGCGACTCGATCGCATACCGCACCAGCTGTGAGCGGCTACGAACGCCCGTCTTCTCAAACAGCTTCTGCAGCACGGCTTTCACTGAGCTTTCCGTCATTCCGAGCCGCACACCAATCTCCTTGTTCGTCTCCCCCTCGAGGACCGATTGCAACACGCGCGATTCGCGATCGCTCAGCGTTCCGCGCTCTTCTCGCTCCGTCTGTGGTGCCGCCTGCTCTGAAAAAAGCGCAAGCGATGCACGCGACGAGATCCACTGCTCGCCACGAGCCATCTTTTGAATCGCCAGCAAGAGTTCTCCTGTTGGCTCTGTCTTTAGAAAGATCCCTACATGCAACTGCCCAATCGCCCTGCGCAGGTCTGGAATGTCCATCCCGGCGGTCACCATCAAAATTGGCACCTTCGGCATGGCTCGGCGGACTTCGATCACGAGATCAAGACCGCTCGCCCCGCTCCTGTCCCCGCTGCCAAGATCGTAATCCAATAGCGCAACATCGAAGGTTAGCCCCTTAGATAAAGCTGCCAGAGCGCCGTCCGCTGACGAGTAGTCTCCTACAACCTGGATTCCCTGCTCTCCCTCGAGCATCCGGCGAAGGCTCTCCCGAAAGAGCATGTGATCGTCCACCAGCAGCAGCCGTATCGCATGTGCACAAGCCGGCATCATACGTTCCCCTGCGCAATCACCAGATCCACCGCGAAGGTGGCGCCGCTCTCACCGGCCTCGTAACGAAGATCGCCATGGAAGCCGCGCATCATGGCGCGCGACAGATACAATCCTAGCCCGGAGACTCCTGTCCGGTTTCCAAAAGGTCGAAATAACTGCTCCGGCTGCACAACGCCATGACCATTGTCCGTGATACGTACCACGACCACAGTCTCCGTAACGCTCGTCGCCACAGTCAATGTGGGATCTTCAACACCGCAAAGTGCAGTCTCAGAATTTCGCGTCAGATTGAGGAAGACCTGCAACAGGCTCTGTGAGTCAGCCCAAACCTCAGGAAGTCTCTCCGGCACATCCCAATCGAGCTGAATATCAAGTTCCCGCACGGAGGACGACAGGATAATCCTCAATTCACGCAAGAAAGCATCGAGCTTCAATCGTGTTTGCTGCCTCTTCGCCATCGAAAGCTCTACCGACGCCAACCGCTCCAATGCATTTACCAACTGGCTCAACGCCTCAAAATCCTCCGAGGAAGACCCAACTGGATGCGTCACGCTCAAATTTTGCTGAACGACAGCGATGGCCGCACAGATATTCCGAATCTCGTGAGACAGCGCCCCAAGCGCAAGCCGCGACCCCACCAGCACCTGCTCCAGGCTCGCCTCTTCGCGTTCGCGCACATCCGTTGAAGAGTCGACAATCATCGCCGTCAGGCGGCCACCGCTGGAAGTCAAATACGACGACATCCATACATCCGCAAGAAACGGTTCTTGGTTTGCGCGCTGTCCCTGGCACTGCATCATGGTTCTCAGGTGCCCCCAACCGTTGCGTCCAATCTGCACGCGCGCAAGCGACGGCAAAAATATGTCCAGGGATCTATCTCTAAGCCGCACATCGGACTCAGACAACTCGCCCGCGAACATCTTTTCAGCGGCATCATTCGCTTGCAGGATCGTTCCCGCCTCATCCGCTGTAATAATCGCAATCGAGGAGTTCGCCACCACCAGCCTAAGCTGCTCCTCAATCGCGCGCCGCGCCTCGATCTCCGCTTCCAGTTCGATCATATGCTGCGACTCGGCCTGTCGCCGCGACAGCGCCTCGTGTACATAAAGGCCCGCCGCAGTGTATGCAAAAAAATATAGAGCGTCGCGGGCACTTCCCTGCCTCAAACTCCACGGATAGGCATCGGCGTACTCTGCAATCGAAGCGCACGCCAGGCCAAGCAGAGGTATCTGCCAGCGGCGCAGCGCTGTGGATATCAGCGTCACCGGCAACAGATACAGCAGCGCCAGCGGAATGGCGTCGCTAAGCGAACGGTCTGCGTAGCCAATCAGGATGACACTGGCAATCCCAATCGCGATTCTGGAGGTGCGACTCATTGTCTTCGGCGTTCGTCTGTACAGATTAGCGAAGCTTTCTTCGATTCTTACGTCTTCTTTGCATCTTTTATCGGAAGATAGCCTTAAGCCAATCGTAAGATTGCCGGCTCACGTATCACGTTCAGGCCGTGCCGGTTTACTCTCGAATCTTAGCGGACGAAACTCATCTTGAAAGAAGTAAAGGCAGGCGATCCAGCTCAATCCGTGACTCCACCTATGAACATGACGACCAGCGAATTGCCCCTCCGCGACAGTTCAACGACCAGCCGCATCTTCATCCAGCGGCTCGCGACGATAGGCCTTATGCCTTCACTCTTCCTCGCAGGATGCAAGAAAGATGCGCCGAACCCTTCTGCCGAGGCACCCGCAAGCACGCAGGTGGTCGAAACCGGCGGCAGCAATACAGTCACCGTCAAGAATCCCGCACGCTTTTCTCTCGTCGCCTCCGTCAGCGAACCGGTCGTTGGGACGCTTGAGGTCACAGGCTCAGTCAACCCGGATGTCTCTCGTGAAATTCCCGTCCTGTCTCTCGCCAATGGCCGTGTGGTCGCCCTCCACGTAGGTCTGGGCGACACCGTTCGCAAAGGCCAGCTCGTCATGGAGGTGCAGAGCCCGGACGTCACAACCGCCTTCAACGCCTACCTGAAGGCCGTTAACGATGAACATCTGACCCTTGTTACGCTCGATCGCGACAAGCTGCTCTATGACAAGGGCGCTATCCCAAAATCGCAGCTCGAAGCAGCACAGGCCGGCGACGATGACGCACGCGCAGACTTGACCGCCACCCAGCAGCAGCTGAAGATCTTCGGCGTCGATAAAGACCACCCCAGCGATACGGTGAAGATCTACGCTCCGGCGTCGGGTGTCATCATCTCGCAGAATGTAACCAACGCCGCCGCTGCGGGTATCACCTACTCTGGCTCAACCGGTTCTCTCACCATCGCGGACCTCTCCCATGTCTGGGTCATCGTCGATGTCTTCGAGAACGACCTCAAGAACGTCCATCTTGGCCAGCATGCAGACATTCGCCTGAATGCGTACCCGGGCAAGACCTTCTCTGGCACGATCTCTGACATCGGTGCCCAGCTTGACCCGTCCTTGCGCACGGCAAAGGTCCGCATTCAGGTGCAGAATCCCAACGGTGAGCTGCGCCTTGGAATGTTCGCTACCGGCACTCTGATGGCTTCGAAGGCCGAACAGGTTACCGTTGTTCCCTCAGGAGCCGTCCTGCAACTGCACGATCGCAGCTTTGTCTTCGTTCCTGCAGATAACAACGGCACGTTCCGTCGTGTACAGGTGCAGACAGGCAAGACGCTCGACGGCAACATGGTCGAGATCCGCTCAGGTCTGAGCATTGGACAGCAGGTCGTCGCGAACGCTCTTAGCCTGCAGAACACGGCGGACCAGGAATGATCAGGAAGATCGTCGATTTTTCACTGAACAATCGCTTCATCATCCTGCTGGGTGCGGTGATGCTCTTCTGTTGGGGAGCCATCTCCTTCCACAACCTTCCCGTTGAGGCTTACCCCGACGTCGCCAACAACTACGTCAGCATCATCACCCAGTGGCCCGGTCGTTCCGCTGAAGACGTGGAGCAGCAGGTCACCGTGCCCATGGAGATCGCCATGGCGGGCATCCCGCACATGACGCATCTGCGCTCCACCACGCTGGCTGGACTCTCCAGCGTCACCATGATCTTCGACGATGACAGCGTCGACGACTGGAACCGCGAAAAAGTCCTCGAGCGTCTTAGCCAGGTAAATCTGCCCACGGGCCTCCAGCCGCAGATCGGCACGGACTGGAGCCCGGTCGGCCAGATCTACTGGTACACCCTCAAGAGCACCAACCCCGAATACGACACCATGGCCCTCAAGAGCATTGAGGACTGGCAGCTGGAGAAGGCCTTCCGCAGTGTTCCAGGCGTCGTCGACGTCTCCAGTTTCGGTGGTGTCACCCGCGAGTACCAGGTCGTCGTCGATCCGGAGAAGCTGATCTCCTATGGTCTTTCGTTACAGCAGGTGCAGCAACAACTCGCCGCCAACAACGTGAATGCAGGCGGCAGCTTCATCGAGCAGGGCCAGCAGCAGATCAACGTACAGGAAGTCGGCCTCTTCACCAATGTCCATGACATTGAGCAGACTGTCCTGAAGGCATCCAACGGCACGGCGCTGCGCGTTAGCGACATCGCTACCGTCCAACAGGGTCCAAAGATCCGTCTCGGACAGATCGGCAAGACCTGCAAGCCTGCCGCCGGCACCTGCGATGTTCACTACGCCGAGCCGAAGGCTATCGCCCACGACGATGGGAAGCTCGTTGACGACAACGACGTCGTCGAAGGTGTCTTGCTGCTGCAGAAGGGTGAAAACTCCGACGCTGTTCTCGAAGGCATCCACGCCAAGGTAAAGGAGCTCAACGAGAACATCCTGCCGAAGGGCGTCACGATCGTGCCGTTCCTCGATCGTAGCGACCTGCTCAAGCTCACCACGCACACGGTGCTTGAGAACCTCACCGTCGGTATCGTACTCGTCGCCATCATCCTCTTCATCTTCCTGGGCAATGTGCGTGGCGCGCTCATCGTCGCCATCACAATTCCCTTCTCGCTCCTCTTCGCGTCCATATGCCTTGACCTGCGACACATCCCGGCCAACTTGCTTTCGCTGGGTGCGCTGGACTTCGGCATGGTCGTCGACGGTGCTGTTGTCATGGTGGAGAACATCGTCCGCCATCTCAGCCACAAGCGTGAGCTCGAAAAGACCGTATTGGAGCAGATTCGCGAATCTGCGCATGAAGTACAGCGCCCGGTCTTCTACGCGATCGCGATCATCATCACCACGTACCTGCCGATCTTTACGTTACAGGCTGTCGAAGGCCGCCTCTTCAAACCAATGGCCTGGACGGTAGCCTTCGCGCTTCTCGGAGCCCTCATCTTCTCCATGGTCGTGGCGCCGGTGCTTGCCAGCTTCTTCTTCCCTAGAGGCACCACCGAGTGGGAAAACCCTGTGCTGCACTGGATCGTCGCGCGATACCGCACCGCCGCGAACTGGGCCATCGATCACAAGTTCGTCCCCATCGGCATAGCATCTGGCTTGCTCATCCTTGCCGGATACCTGGCCTTTGGCGGCGCCATCGGCTCTGAGTTTCTTCCGCACCTCGACGAGGGCGCAATCTGGGTGCGCGGTTCGCTGGCGCCTAGCGAAGGCCCCACCGCCAGCCTCGCCGTCGCCGACAAGACGCGTGTCCTCCTCGCCAGCTTTCCCGAGGTCACGCAAGTCGTCAGCCAGAACGGCCGTCCCGACGACGGCACCGATACTACTGGATTCTTCAACACCGAGTACTACGTCGACCTCAAGCCAAAGAAAGAGTGGCGTCCCGTCTTCCACGAAAACAAGGAGGCACTCATCGCCGCCATGGACCGCGAGCTCGAAAAGACGCCCGGCGTTGTCTGGAACTTCTCGCAACCCATCTCTGACAACGTCGAAGAGGCTGTCAGCGGCGTCAAGGGCGAACTCGCGGTCAAACTCTACGGCTCTGACCTTCGCACCCTCGAAGCCAAGGGTGACCAGATCACCCAGGTCATGAGCGGAATCAAAGGCATCGCCGACCTCGGCGTCTTCCACATCATCGGCCAGCCGAACCTCGAGTACGTTGTCGATCGCGATGCAGCCGCACGCTACGGCGTCAACGTCGCCGACATCCAGAACGCAATCGAGGGCGCAGTTGGAGGTACCATCAGCGGCGCTCCGGTCACCGAACTGCTTGACGGCGAAGCCCGCTACGACGTCATGGTGCGTTATGGTCAGCAGTACCGCGCCACTCCCGATGCAATCAACAATATCCGCCTGCTCGCCCCCTCCGGTGAGCGCGTCTCACTCGCGCAGCTGACACACGTCAAAGTCACGGACGGCGCAGAAGAGATCTATCGCGAAGGCAGCAGCCGCTACATCGCCATCAAGTACAGCGTCCGCGACCGCGACCTCGGCAGCACCGTGGAAGAGGCCATCGCCAAAGTCAACAAGCAAATTCAACTCCCGTCGGGCTATCACCTCGACTGGGCCGGCGAGTACGAAAGCCAGAAGCGCAGCTCCAAACGCCTCATGCTCGTCCTCCCCATCACGATCCTCATCATCTTCCTCATCCTCTATGGGATGTTCAGCTCCTTCAAGTGGGCCACACTCATTCTGTGCAACGTCATCATCGCCCCCATCGGTGGCCTGCTGGCGCTGCTCTTTACAGGCACACACTTCAGCGTCTCTTCGGGCGTTGGCTTCCTCGCCCTCTTTGGCGTCTCCGTGCAAACCGGCATCATCATGCTTGAGTACATCAACCAGATGCGCGTCAACGGCCACTCCGTCAGAGACGCGGCCGTCGAAGGCGCTGTCCTTAGGCTGCGTCCTATCATGATGACCATGCTCGTCGCAACCCTCGGTCTGCTGCCGGCTGCTACCTCACACGGCATCGGGTCCGACTCACAGCGTCCCTTCGCCATCGTTATCGTCGGCGGCCTGATGGGTGCTCTCATCATGAGCGTATTCCTGCTACCCACGCTCTATGTCTGGGTCGCGCGCAGCACCGACATCCTGCCCCAACCTGACGCCGAGTTCGAGAACTGAGGTCCAGAAACCATGTTGACCCCAATCAGATATCTACGCCCTGCTCCATTTGTCTTGCTCGCGGCTGTGGCATGCCTCCTGACAACGCCGCTCGCTGCCCAGGCTCCCGGCCAAAGCTCCAGCGCAGTCGATCAGCAGCCCCCTGCCAACTACGCGGCATCCATTCACGTACCGGACCCGCGTAAACCCGTCCCCGCCAAACCGGGGGCTTATACCATGGCGCAAGTCATCGACATGGCTCGCAACAAGAACCTCACCCTACTCGCCGCCGAACGCAATCTTCAGGCTGTGCGGGCGCAGGAGATTCAGGCAGGCGTCCGCCAAAACCCGAACCTCGGCATCGCTGGCTCGGACGTCACCGAACCAGCCTCCTCAAACAATCCCTACAACTACTCGGTCCAAATCTCGCGCCTCTTCGAACGCGGCAACAAACGCGAGTGGCGGCTCGACAACGCTCGCGCCACCACGGCGCAAACTGAAGCGCAGCTGCAGGACACCACGCGCCAGACGATCCTCGCTGTAAAGAACGCCTTCACCCAGATGCTGATGGCCAAAGCATCACTACACTTGGCAACCGACGGCCTCAAGGAATTCCAGCACGAGGTCAATATCTCGCAAGACCGCTACAAGGCCGGCGACCTCAGCAAGATCGACTTCGAGCGGCTCGACCTACAGGTATCTGGCTTCGAGTCTGACGAGGCGACCGACATCGTTAACCTCCGCCAGGCCGCCGACCAGTTGCAGACACTCATGGGCATCGATACCCCTAGCGCGGATTTTGACATCATCGGCGACGTCGTTCCGCCAGTGGTCACCCAAACTCAGTCCGACCTGCTACAAGCGGCGCTCGACAAACGCCCCGACTATGCAGCAGCAAAGTTTGCCATTACCGCCGCAGAAGCGAACCAGAAGCTCGCCTATGCCAATGGCACAACCGACCCCACTCTCGAAGCCGAGTACGATCGCTCCGGCACGGAAAATTCAGCGGGGTTCTCGGTAAACATCCCTCTCCGCATCTTCGACCGCAACCAGGGCAACAAGAAGACCGCCGTCTTCCAGACAGAGGCTTCCAAGTTCACGGCAGCGGCGGCCCACAATCAGGTCATCTCCGACGTCGATCAGGCATGGGTGAACTACGCCCAATCCAAGCGTCTCTCCGACCGCTATACCGAGCACTACCTCGACGAGACAACCGACGTACTCAGCATCGCGCAGTTCGCCTTTGAGCACGGTGGTATCGCGCTGATCGACTACCTGGATGCGGTACGTGACACCCGTACAACGAACGCATCGGCTATCGCCGCCTACCAGCAGACATGGCTCGCCATTCACCAGCTTTCGGCCGCATCGGCGACAGAGCTCGTCCCGTAATGCGCTGAATGAGCCGTCCCTTGCAACCGTTTACATCACTTGTCGTATGATGGGTACGGTTCGCATAAAAATGGCTCAACGTCACTCATTTTCCACGTCAAACGCGGTTATTGACTCTGCCGAAACATTCGTCGCGCCGGCAAGAGTCAACCTGCTTGGCGAACACACGGACTACACCGGTGGCTTCGTGTTGCCTATGGCGATTCCGTTTTATACGCACGCCACGATCACCGCCGGCTCCTCGGCGGGCTATCTCTTCAAGAGCGAACTCTTCCCCAAAACACGCGAGATGAGCCGCGAAGACCGTTCATCGCACGTTGGCAACTGGAGCGACTACCCTACCGGCGTCCTTCGCCAACTCCAGCAGCGTGGAATCGAACCGCCTCCCTTCGACCTGCACCTCAGCGGCAACGTTCCCTTTGGCGCGGGTGTCAGCTCCTCGGCCTCAGTGGAAGTGGCGACAGCCTATGCGCTGTTGGCATCTTCTAAAACCTCGTTGCCACTCGAAGAAGTCGCCGTGCTGTGTCGAGCTGCCGAGAACGATTACGTCGGCTCACCTTGCGGCATCATGGACCAGTTCGCCATCGCCGCGGCGAAAGCAGGCCACGCGCTGCTGTTGAACACGCGCACGCTTCAGTACGACCACCTGCCCATGAACCAGGGCGCACTCTCCGAGACGCATATCGTCGTCTGCAACTCCATGGTCAAACACTCCGTAGCCTCCGGCGAATACGGCGTGCGGCATCGCCAGGTCATTGAGGGCCAGGCTGTGATGAAGACAAAGTTTCCATCCCTGCGCGACCTGGGCGACGCCACGCTCGCGCAACTGGAATCGGCCCGCGCCGACATGTCGCACGAGTCCTATCTGCGCTGCCGCCATATCATCTCCGACAACGCACGCGTGCTCAAGGCAAAAGACGCAATGTTCGCCGGCGACCCCACGGCACTGGGTCAATTGATGCTCGAAGGACACGCGAGCGAACGCGACGACTTCGCCTGCAGCTGCGACGAGGTCGACTTCCTCGTCGAAACTGCCGCTGCGCTGCCAGGCTGTCATGGCTCACGACTCACAGGGGGCGGTTTCGGCGGCTGCACCGTAAGCCTGGTACAGCGCACTCAAACCGCAGCCTTCACAGTTGCGCTCACAGAATCCTACCAGAAGAGATTCAACATCGCTGCCGAGATTTATATCTGCGAAGCCGTCGATGGCGCCGCACTGCGCAACGCTGCGGAGCGTCCGGCATGATGGACAAAGCATTTCTCCAATCGCCTCATCGCCGCTGGAACCCGCTGAAGCGTGAATGGGTACTCGTCTCGCCCCACCGCACGCAACGTCCATGGCAGGGCCAGACTGAAGACACCGCAAAATCCGTCGCGCTGCAGTATGACCCCAACTGCTATCTCTGCCCCGGCAACGTCCGCGCCGGAGGACACCAGACCCCGCCCTACACCGGCACCTATATCTTCGAGAACGACTACGCCGCGCTGAAGCCCGACGTCGCCAAAGCAACGCTGGATACCGCCGGCGCTGGCCTCCTGAAAGCGGAGACCGAACGCGGCATCTGCCGTGTCCTCTGCTTCGATCCCCGGCATGACCTGACCCTCGCCACCATGGAGTTGCCTGCCATCGAGCGCGTTGTAGAGATGTGGGCGCAACAAGCTGCCGAGCTTGGTGCCGACCCCGCCATCAACTACGTGCAGATATTCGAAAACCGTGGCGCCATGATGGGAGCAAGCAACCCGCACCCGCACGGCCAGATCTGGGCAACAGAGCACATCCCCAACGAACCGGCTCTCGAACTCGCCGCGCAGCGTGAGTACTTCGCAACCCACGGCACGCAGCTACTCTCCGATTACCTCGCTCTTGAACTCAAACAAGGTGAGCGCATCGTCGCCGAAAACGACACATGGGTAGCGCTCGTGCCCTTCTGGGCAGTATGGCCCTTCGAGTTGCTTCTATTGCCTCGCCAACACGCCACATCCGTCGACACTTTAAGTCCCGCGCAACGCAGCGGCCTGGCAGTCATACTCAAGCAGGTTACGGCAGGCTACAACCGCGTCTTCGACACACCATTTCCTTACTCCATGGGTCTGCACTCGGCACCATGCGACAGCGAACCTCACCCCGAGTGGCTGATGCACCTGCACTTCTATCCGCCGCTTCTGCGTTCCGCCACGGTGCGCAAATTCATGGTTGGCTTTGAGCTCCTGGGCTCTCCACAGCGCGACATCACACCGGAATCCGCCGCTGAAACTCTTCGGGCAGCACTCTCACACATCAAGGAGTAACGCATGAACGTTCTCGTCACTGGCGGCGCCGGATACGTCGGCGGTACCGTGTCCACCATCCTGATGCAGGCTGGCCACAAGGTCACGATCCTGGACAACCTCTGCCACTCCAAGCGCCACGAACTCCCCGCTGGCGCCGACTTCGTCGAAGCCGACATCGCCGACCGCCCGCGCGTCGAAGCCCTCATGCGCGAACTCAAACCCGACGGCATCCTGCACTTCGCCGCTCTCATCGAAGCGGGCGACTCCATGCGCGTCCCCGAGGTCTACTTCCGCAACAACACCGCCTCCACCCTTTCTTTGCTTGAAGCAATGCTCGCCACCGGCGTTAACAAGATCGTCTTCTCCTCCACCGCCGCCGTCTACGGCGAGCCCAAATCCACACCGATCCTCGAGTCCGCCGATCTCGCGCCCACCAACCCCTACGGTGAATCCAAACTCCTCGTCGAGCACATGCTCCGCTGGTTCAACAAGCTCCACGGCCTGCGCTATGCTGCCCTGCGCTACTTCAACGTCGCCGGCGCGCTCCCCGGTCGCGGCGAAGCCCACGAACCCGAATCGCACATCATCCCGCTCATCCTCGACGTCGCCATTGGACGGCGCGAAAAGATATTCATCTTCGGCGAAGACTACTCCACACCCGACGGAACCTGCATCCGCGACTACATCCACGTCGCCGACCTCGCCGACGCCCATATCCTCGCTCTGCAGGCCCTCGAACACACCGACAAGATGATCTACAACCTCGGTAACGGCAGCGGCTTCTCCGTCAAGCAGGTGGTCGAGGCCGCACGCCGTGTCACCGGCCACCCAATCCCCGTCGAGATCAAGGACCGCCGTCCCGGCGACCCGGCACGCCTCGTCGCCAGCTCAGAAGAAGCAAAGAAGCATCTCGGCTGGACGCCCAAGCACCCCGAACTCGACGACATCATCGCCAGCGCCTGGGGCTGGCACCAGCAGCTTCACAAGAAGTAGTACAAAGCCGGGTACCCCACCCACGCCGCGGCTTCGTCACGGCTAGGGTGGGATGTACAAATCCCTACTCCGGCTCACTCATCATGAGGATCAGCAGCACAACCCCTTCGCACACAAACATGCGAAACGCCGCGTCCTGCCCATTCCACAACCTCGACTGCCACATCAGAAAGTACTCCCCACCCACCGAGAGAAACGCCACAAACCACAGCAGCATCCCTGCCGTCAGCGCGGCAATGCCAACCCTTTTGGCCCGCTGAAACTCCACCAACGGTGCATGCAGCACACGAAACAATGCAATCGCGCCCCACCAGCACAACCCGGCACTCAACGTCTCCCACGCAATAATGCCCAGGTAAAACGCGGTGTGCACTCCCGGCGAAGAGATCGCACGCCACATCCCACGGTTCCCTGGGAACGTCGAGTCCATCATCAGCACGTGTCGCACAAACTGGTAGTTGGAATCGAAGTCTGCTGTATTGTTCAACACCACAAGTGTGAAGAAGAACGCCATCGCTGCCAACAGTAAAACTTTGGCTACACGCGCCATGCTCATAGAGTCTGCTCCTGCGAGGAGTGTCTCATTATGCTATCGCAGCGGTCCCTTCGGGCTACCATTTACGCCTGAAAATCGCGTGCTAAAGTAGCACCATCGCAATGAATCCTCCTCGCCCGAACATCGCTCCGTACATCGCGTTGGAATCCCTCGGCATTAAGCTGCCGCCTCCGTCGGTGCCCGGAGGCAACTACACCTCCGCCAAAACCTGCGGCAACATCGTCTACCTCGCCGGCGTTGTCTCGCAGACTCCCGAAGGCATCATCACCGGAACAGTAGGTCTTGATTGCACCATCGAAGAGGGTTACGCCGCGGCACGCAGCTGTGCTCTCATGCAACTCGCAGTCCTCGAATCCCACCTCGGCTCTCTCGACAAGATTCGCAGCATCCTCACGGTGAATGGCTACGTCAACTCCGTCCCTCAGTTCGCAGACTCACCCAAGGTCATCAACGGCGCCTCCGACCTCTTCATGTCCATCTTCGGCGAACCGGGTCGCCACGTCAGAGCAGCCATTGGCGTCAGCGGACTGCCCCGCAACGCACTCGTTGAACTACAGATGACGGTGGAAATCTAGCTATGGCGGAACACTCCCTCTCAGCACAACCCACACACTCCCGCTGGAACGCCGCCCTGCCGCCCCGTCTCACCATCACCTCCGGCGATACAGTGCACTTCGAGTGCGTCGACGCCAGCGGCGCACAGGTCCACCCCGGAATGACAGTCGATGAGTTCCAGAATATCGACCGCAATCTCATCCACTCACTCACCGGCCCCGTTGCCATCGCCGGTGCCGCCCCCGGAGACGTCCTCCAAGTCGACATCCTCAGCGTCCTCCACAAGGGCTGGGGCTGGTCCAGCGTAATCCCCGGCCTCGGCTTCCTCAAACAACGCTTCGCCGATCCCTTTCTCTTTCACTGGACCCTCGAAGGCGACACCTCGCACTCACTCGCGCCGGCCGTCCTTCCACTACGCCCATTCTGCGGCGTCATGGGCGTCGCGCCCGCAGAACAGGGTGAGCTCCGCACACGGCCGCCCGGCATCTTCGGCGGCAACATGGACGTCCGCGAACTCGCCACCGGCGCGACCCTCTATCTCCCCGTCCAGCAACCCGGCGCACTCTTCTCCTGCGGCGACGCGCACGCCGCGCAGGGCGACGGCGAGGTTTGCATCAACGGCATCGAATGCCCCGCCGACGTCTCACTCCGCTTCACTCTACACAAACACCAATCCCTCTCCGCCCCACTCATCGAGTCCGCACCGTCCGACGAGAACGGCCCCTCCTGGCTCGTCGTCGAGTCGTATACCGACGCTCTCACCGCCGCGCGCAACGCCTCGGATCGCATGGTTGACCTCCTCGTCTCACGCTGGAGGTTCGACCCCGTCCACGCCTACCTGCTCTGCAGCGTAGCCATGAAGCTGCAGATCAGCCAGGTCGTCAACGAGCCCATGATCACCGTCTCCGCAGCCATCGCAAAGAGCATTCTCCCACCGCGCATCCTCTTCCCCACAAGCTAGGAGCCGCCGTGACCATCAACGATCCCGCCACCGTAGCCGAACTCCGCGAACTCTATCCCCGCTACGAAACCGCACTCGTCAACAACGATGTCGACACGCTCACCGCGATGTTCTGGCACTCCCCCTATGCCATCCGCCTCGGAGCAGCCGAAAACCTCTACGGCACCGACGAGATCGAAGCCTTCCGCAAGTCACGCCCAGCGGTAAACCTCGCGCGTCGCACCATCCGTCTTGAGATCGTCACCTTCGGCACAGACTTCGGCAGTGTCACACTCGAGTTCGAACGCGACAGCCCAAACGGCATCGTTCGCGGTCGCCAGAGTCAGGTGTGGGTACGCATGGCCGAAGGTTGGCGCATCGTCTCCGCGCATGTATCGACCTTGCCGCAGCCTAAGCCGTAATCCGCACCTCAAGCTCCTCATACCGCGCCAGATCCATCGCAGCCTTCAACGCAGCCGCGCTGGCAAACTCCTTGCCCGCCACAAATCGCGCTCGCAGCTTAAACGAAATTTCCTCTGTAGCCAGCGGATACGGCGTCAGCCGAAACGCTCGCTCGCCCACACGCTGCACCTTCACCTCACGCGTCTTGCCATCACGCAACTCAAACGGATGCAGCAACGTCGCATCCCGGCCAAAGTCCACACAACTCAGCAGCGACAAGTTGTCGCACGCCTGTAGCAACTGAAAATTGCGATGCAGCGCCTCCGCCGTCAGATGATCCTTAGCAACTGTTCCACCATTCAGCAACCGCTCTCGCAGCGCCCGCTGCAGCGTCATCTGCTCCACGAGAAAGGCATCCAGCCACGGCAGCTCATCCGCTCGAATCGTACTGCGGTCAGCACGCTCGGACAACAGATTATGCGTATGCATCGAGATCAGAATCGCCGCATACGGATCTTCCATCGCAATCAACTGCACAGCCTCGCGACGCACCTCAAGATACGCCGCAAGATCGATCTCCTCAAACGCCGAGTACGTCCCGACCAGCTCCGTCGAAAACGCCGCTGGCTTGCCCTGCTTCGTCACCGCGGGCGTTCTGTCGCGCTCACGCCACCCATCATCATGCCTGTAGATCCCACGCAGCACCTGCTCGCGCGGCTCTGGCGTAGAAAACAGTGCGTTGCCCCAGTGCGATGCAAACTCGCCTGCAAGATGCGCATGATCCGGATGCGTAACGAGCCACCAACCATCCTCTGTCTCCAGTCTTAGCAAGTCATCTACCTCCACACGAAACGCTACCCATCAGCGCGGCTCTCCGCCGCTGACTCGTGCCAGTGGTGCAACGCAAGCCACTCAAAGAACATCACCGCAAAGAAGAGCGTAAATCCCAGCACAGTAGCCGCAATCACAAGCGCAAAAAGATAGTCTGTCTGCACCTGTGTCTGCGCGTAAAGAATCGAGTAGCCGATGCCTCCGCGCCCAACCTGTCCGGAGCCGGCAAACAGCTCCCCCGTAATCGCTCCAATCACCGCAATGCCGCTAGAAATTCTCACTCCCACAAACAAATACGGCAGCGAGTGCGGCAGCCGTAGCTTACGCAGAATCTGTCCCTGCGACGCATTGTGCATCAAAAACAGTTGAACCAGATTCTCGTCCACGCTCACCAACCCCTGCGTGGTGTTCGCAATAATCGGAGCCAGGCAGATGATGAAAGCAACAACACCAACTGACAGTATCCCTTGCCCCACCCACATCAGAATCAGCGGAGCAATCGCCACAATGGGTACGGTCTGCAGCAAAATCGTGTATGGATAGAACATCGTCCGTATCCAACGCGAACGCGCAAAGACCAGCGCAATCAGCACCCCAACGACAATGCTGGCAAGCAGCCCACCCACCGCAGCTTCAGCCGAGATCATCGTCGACGCCCACAGGTCAGGCAGGCGCATCGCAAACGTCTTTGCCACAACCCACGGCGACGGCAGCATATAGCTCGGCACAGCAAACGCCCAGATAATGCCCTGCCACATCGCAAGCAACGCCGCAAACACCGCAACCGAATTGAGCAGGAGCTTCAACTTGCTCTTCATCCCCGATATGCCTCCCGCAGAAGCTTCGACGTCTTGTTCACCAACGCATCAAAGGCCTCACTCTCGCGCGTCTCTCCCGTACGCGGATACGGCAGATCGACAACAACCTCATGCGCAACCCTGCCTGGATGCGGCGCGAGCACGACCACCCGCGACGAAAGAAACACCGCCTCCGCAACCGAGTGAGTCACAAACAGCACCGTCCAGTTCTGCTCCCCGCGTAGCCGCAACAGCTCCTCATTCATGCGATCACGCGTCATCTCATCCAGCGCGGCAAACGGCTCATCCATCAACAGCACGCGTGGCCGAGTCGCGAGCGCTCTCGCAATCGAAACCCGCATCTTCATCCCACCCGAAAGCTGCCGCGGATAACTCTTGCCAACCTCTGCCAGCCCAACGAGCTCCAGCAGCTTTGCAACAGCCGCCGCAGTCTCATCGCGTGTCCGCCCCTCTAACTCCAACGCCAGCGCCACATTGCGCTCCACCGTTCGCCACGGCAGCAGCGTCGCATCCTGAAAGACGAAGGACACCATCTCCCGCGCGTTCTTCGGCTGCATCCCATTCACCGCGATCTCGCCGCTCGTACACGCCGAAAGCCCGGCGACCAGCTTCAGCAGCGTCGACTTCCCGCACCCCGAAGGCCCCACAATCGAAACAAACTCACCACGCTCAATCGACATGTCGATGCCATCGAGCACCGGCGCAGCGTTCGCAGCAAACCTCTTGCTCACGCCTTTGAACAACACCTCAGGCACAGTTGTCATGCCACCACCCGCAGCGCGATCGACGACGGCCGCTCCGCGTCATGAAACACCACATGCGTCGAACGACCCCAGTTCCACGGCGTCATCCTGCCAGGCTTCGTCTCATTCGACGAGTTGCGATCATAGAGCGGAAACGCGCACCCCGCAACTTCGAGCCTCACGCACTCACCCACTGCAAACATCGTCGAAGTCGGCTCCAACTCAAACTCCCAGTGTTGAACTTTGTCCGCCTCATACGCATCGCCAAACAGATATGTCGACCGCGCAATACCGATACATACAAACTCAGCGCGACCGCTAGCCATCACGCGCACCAGCTTCGCCACAACATCGGCATGCGTCGCCGACGTCGAAACATACACCGACACCTTCGGCGCACCGAGCACATGCAGCACCTCAACGAGCGGCGCGCTCGTATACACCAGCAGATTATTCCCCATCTCCAGCACAGCCTGGTCCGTAGGCCCGCTAACACCCATCGGTCCACCCGGAGACATCACCGGCACCTCCGGGTCATACACAAACACATCCGGCGACTCTTCGATTCCAACCTCACTCGACAGCGCCCCATCTCCCTTACGAGACTCCGCACGCCCTCCACTGTGCAGATACATCACCTTCTCCGCGCTTCCACGCCAGTCGTCCGCAGCAAACCACCGGTTCGCGCCCATTGCGAAGTGCCTCACCTTCGGCTCATCCGCAAAGGTGCTCGCATCCTTCAACCAATGATCAAACCATCGCAACAACAGTTCGTCCGTATTCAACCGAGCCGCAGTCCCAAAGTCACACTCGCCCACACGATCACCCCACGGAATATGCACCCACGGCCCTGCAAGCAGATACTGATTCTCCCGCGCATGCTCCGTACCCGCATGCCTCCGCAACAGCTCAAACCCACGCACGCTGCCTTCAAGATACGTGTCATACCACCCCGAAACATGCAGCGCCGGCACTGCAATCTTCGTCGCGCGCGTGCCCACATCCATCGCGCACCAATACTCGCCCTGCGCATCGTGTTCAAACCAGTCGCGCACATACGACGGCAACCCCGGATCAACAATCGCCGCATGCTCCGCATACGGCATCGCCCACATCTGCGCGCGCAGATTCGTCCACGCAGCCTCCAGCTTCATGCGCGCCTCGTGCAGTCCGCACCGTACAGCATCCTCTTTCAGCATCTGCACGCCCCAACCCAGCGACGACGCAAGCCGCAACGCGCCGTTGTGATAAAACCATCCCGCATACAGATCACACACTGTCATCGCCGGCGCAATGCACTCCAACCCCTCCGGCTGCTCTGCCGCCGCCAGCAACTGCGTCATCCCCTGGTAAGAGAACCCATACATCCCCACGCGCCCATTCGACTCCGGCCGCTCCCGCAGCCACGCAATCGTCTCCGCACCATCACGACCCTCGTTGCGAAACGGATAGAACTCTCCCTCCGATCCGCCCCGCCCGCGCACATCCTGAATCACAACGTTGTACCCGCGCCTCGCAAACCACGCCGGATGCGCATACACCACCGTCGAAGCAATGTCCCGGCCATACGGCTGACGCATTAACAGCGTCGCGTTCTTCCCACCTCCACGCGGATAGTAGTGGTCCGACCGCAACACCGTGCCATCGGACATTCGGCACCACACGCCGCGCTCTAGCGTCACACCATCACCGCACTCTAACCGCAAGCTCTCACCCATCAACGTTCCCACCTGCATCTACGGCATGTAGTGGTTCTCATACGCATACGCAGCCATCAGCGCGGCGGCAGCCTTCTCTGCACACGCAGCAATCCAGCGCTCACCATTCTCCGCTGTCGCCGGGCGAGGATCACCCAACACTCCACTCGGCGAAATATCTCTCGTCAGCCACGCAAAATTCACCGCCCCATTCTCGGGCGACAACACATTGTTGTCCTCAATACGCGCAATATAATTCACCGTATAAGCGCTTGTATCCACCAGCTCCGGAGTCGCCGCCAGCAACCACGCCGTCTCAACCTCACCTGCATGAAAACCATACTTCCCCTCTTGCGGCGCAACGCCTTCCAGCTTCGCACCCGCGCCGCCGCTCATGTGAAACGTCCGCAGCCCAAACTCCGCGCGCAGGTCCCGCGCCATCACATCGTTTAACGCGGAGTTCCCTCCATGCGTGTTGAACAACAGCAGCTTCTTGATCCCTGCTGCAGCAACGCTTGCGCCGATATCCCGCAGCACCGCCATATACGTCGCCGCCGACAGCGTCATCGTCCCCGGAAAACCGATGTGCTCATTGCTCTTCCCATAGCAAATCGTCTCCAGCGCATAGATGTGCACATCATCCGGCAATAACTGTAGCGCACGTCCCAGCAACAGATTGCTCGTCAGCGTATCGGTCGCCAACGGAAGATGATGCCCATGCTGCTCAATCGCACCCGTTGGCAGCACCAGCAGAGTCTTGTCCTTTGGCAGCGCCTCCACCTGTTTCCAATTCAAGTACGCAAACTTGCGAGTATCAGGAATCCATGTCTTCATAACTCAGCCCTCATGCGTGTTGCTCCTCCATCGCATCCTTGCGCACAAAGCTCGCCATCTTCCCCGGATTCATCAATCCCTTCGCGTCATACTTGTACTTCGCCAGCAGTTGCACATTGTCCTCCCGGTACCGCCCGCCGCCCTCCACATGGTTCACATGAGGGTTCGCAACGAACACACCAATCTCGCGGCAGTAGTCAATCATCTCGTTCAATCGTGCCTCGGTGCTGTAGCGCACAACAGGGATCGCCCCCGGAATCATCACACCCTCGCCGTTCTTCATCCACTCAATATGCAGCAGAAAATCCGCGCCATACTTATCCTTCAGCAGCGCGAACTGTTCGCGCACGTGCTCCGGCTTGAACCCGCACTGCAGATATGTGTACTCCGGATCAGCCTTCATCGCCCACAGCGTTGTATGGTTCCACGTGTAATCCGACAGCAACGGTTGCGACCGCAGCCCCGCATACGGCTGCGCAAGCGTCACCGTCGCACCGGCCTTAACAGCAGCCATCTGCAAATCATCCACCTGCGACTCCGCAATCATCAGAAAGATCGAAGCCTCGCCCTCACGCGTCAACGGCTTCACCGGCCCGAAGAACGACGGCAGCGGCCACTCGAACACCGTGATCAGGCGCTTGTCCCATACGGCATCCACCGCAATCATCTCGCTAAACGTGAACGCCTCGCCGAACGTCTTGAACGCCAGCGCCATCTGCGACCAAGCAACCGCAGGCGTCAGAGCAAACCATATCTTCGTCATCACGCCGTTCGTTCCCCACGCATGCAGAATCTCATGCACCGCCGGCCCCTCATGCTTCACCACACGAGGCTCATCCTCCATCGTGACAATCTCAATCGCGCGCACCGTCGCAAAGTCGCGCAGCCCACCATGCTTCACGGATCCGATGCCACCCGACCCACCACCAAGAAATCCGCCCAGCGAAGCCTTCGCCACCGTCGACGGATAACACCGTAGCTCCCACCCTACCTCGCGCGCACTCGTCTCCAGCGCACCAAGCCTCACGCACGGCTCGCACACCGCAACACCGTCCTCATCAATCGCCTCAATCCGATCCATGCGTTGCAGGTCCAGCACCACACCACCCTGCAGCGGAACCGCCTGCCCATAGTTCCCAGTGCCCGCACCGCGCACCGTCACCGGTACATCGTTCCCATGACAGTACCGCAACACCGCGCAGATCTCTCCCACGCTCACCGGTTGCACCACCACATCCGCACGCTTGTCATCTAGCATCGCCTTCAGTATGGGCGAGTACCAATAGAAATCCCTGGACAACCGGTCTACCACCTGCGGCTGTGTCAGCACCCGCGACCCATCACCTAAGACTCGTTCCAATCCTGCGGCGAGATCACTCATCGAAGGCTCCTGTCTTACGCGTTAGTGACTACAAGGCCGCTACTTCTTCTTTCGGCTGCTCCACGTACGGAAGGCCCGTTGCATGTTGGGGTGTGTAAACAGTGTAAGACACAGCGCCTGCTCCACTGGCCCAACCACCGCGCACTTCATATCGCTGCGATGCGCGACCTCCGTCGCCGGTATCTGAATCTGGTTGCAGAAACAGTTCGCATCGGCGATCGTCGTACCAAACACCACGCGGTCCAGGTTCGCCCACAACGCGTTAGCCATGCACATCGGGCAAGGCTCACACGTCGTATACATCGTGTAGCCTTTCAGAGAAAACCCCTTCAGCTTCTTGCAAGCCAGCCGCACCGTGCGCAGCTCCGCATGGGAACTCGGATCATTCTCTTTCCGAACAGCGTTCGTCGCACGCATTAATCGTTCGCCGGTCTTGGTGTGCACAATCTCCGCGCCAAACGGCACCGGATGCTCTGTCTCAAGCGTGCGTGCCGTCCACGCGACAAGACCGCGCATCCGCTCCGCATCCAACGCGGCGCCACGCAACGGTTTGCTTATCCTCAGGGCCATACACGACGTTAGCACGTTGTAACTGCTTCCCCAATAAGCCTCCTCTCGCGAACCCCGCGACGCCGCCGTTACAATCGCCGCATGTCCTCCGGCACCAGCATTACTTCGCTTCGCGAGCGTTACCGCAACAACACTGCCGATCCCATCACGGAACTCGAGAGCGTCCTCCGCCAAGCCAACAGCAACGACGGCCACAACGTCTACCTCGCGCAGAACGCAGCGTGGTCACGCGAGCAGGCCGCAAATCTACGCCGCGAAGACATCGACACGCAGCCGCTCTGGGGCATCCCCGTCTCGCTCAAAGACTGCTTCGACCTCACCGGCTTCCCCACCTCCTGTGGCTCAACCTTCTATCGCGAACAGAACGGAATCTCCACGACCGACTCCTTCGTCGCAGCAAAGCTGCGCTCCGCAGGAGCCATCATCACCGGCAAGACCCATCTGCATCAGCTCGCCTACGGCATCACCGGCCAAAGCCGCGACTTCGGCGACTGCCTCCAGCCGCGCGACGCCACACGCCTCACCGGCGGCTCCTCCAGCGGCGCAGCCGCCAGCGTGCAAGAGGGCTCCGCACTCGCCGCCATCGGTACAGACACCGGCGGCTCCGTCCGCGTCCCAGCCGCGCTCTGCGGACTCTGCGGCTATCGCTCCTCGCTCTCCCTCAACACGTCAGCGCGCTGGCAAGGTGGCGCACATCTCGCCGCTGCCTTCGACACCCTCGGCTGGCTCTATCGTGACCTCACCGACGGCCCTCTGCTCGCTCAAGCTCTCTTCGATATTCCCCTCGCAGTATCACCCGAGTTCGCCTCGCTCTCCATCGGCATACCCAACGCAGAGTTCCTTCACGACACCGAACCCGAGGTCCTCACCGCACTCAAACAATGGAAATCGCAGCTCGCTCAGCACAATATCGCGCTCGGCCACTTCGACGCATCTATCTGGCACGATGCCATCGACATCTTCGCGCCCATCCAGGCCAGCGAAGCGGCCGCCCTGCACCGTGGCCACTTCCAGCACTTCGAACCCATGATCGCCGACCGCCTGACCTGGGGCGCATCCATCTCACCCGAGCAGCTCGCAGCCCTCCACCAACGTCTGCATGCCTTCCGCGCCGCCACCAACCCCCTCTTCGAACGTTTCGACTACCTGCTCCTCCCCTGCGCACCCACGCAGGCACTGTTCGCCGCAGACGACCACACCCAGACCCGCACCCGCATCCTCCGCTACACCGCGCCCGTCAGCCTCTGCGGCTTTCCCGTTGTCACTCTGCCCGGCGGTATGCAACTCGTCGCACCCATGGGCCGCGACGCCGCTCTCCTAGCTCTCAGTGCCGCTCTTAGCTTCTGATCATCAAAAGTTTGCTACGCTGCAAGCATGAGCCCCCACCCCGCACTGCGCTACGGAACCAGCCTCATCGCCCTCGCGCTGCTCGCGCTCACCTTCGGCTGCCGCAAGCCAGCCAACACCTCCGGTCTCACACCCATCAGCTTCCAGACCGACTGGTATCCGCAGCCCGAGCACGGCGGTTTCTACACCGCCGTGCTCAAGGGCTACTACAAGGACGAAGGCCTCGACGTCACCATCCTCCCCGGAGGCCCATATACCTCTACTGACTCGCTCGTCGCCAGCGGCAGCGTCCAGTTCGGCATGCAGTCCTCCGACCACATCCTCGAAGCCCTCGCCAACTCCCACGAACCCGTCGTCGCCATTGGTGCCACCATGCAGCACGACCCGCAGGGCATCCTTATCCACCAGAACTCGCCCATACACACCTGGACCGACCTCAACGGCCACACCATCGCCGTCAAACCCGGCTCCACCTGGTGGGAGTTCCTCGTCCACAAATTCAATCTCAATAATGTGCATGAGGTCCCCGCAACCTTCTCCGTCGCCAACTTCATCCAGGACCCCAACTACATCCAGCAGGGCTTCCTCACCTCCGAGCCTTACTTCGCTCAGAAGGGTGGTGCACCCGCGCGCATGCTCCTCAACCGCGACGCAGGCTACGATCCCTACCGCGTCTTCTTCACCTCCACCGACTACGCAAAGCAGCACCCCGACATCGTCGCAAAGTTTGTCCGTGCCTCGATCCGCGGCTGGCAGGATTACATGCGCGACCCCGCCGCCACCAACGCGATGATCGAAAAGCTCAACCCCGCCATGAGCCCCGACTGGGCCGACTACACCTACAAGACCCTCAAGGCCGGCAACTTCATCACCGGCGACGACGCCACCGGCGCGTACATCGGCCAATTCGACCCCGCCCGCTGGAAGACCACCGCCGAGCAACTCTACTCCCTCGGCGTCATCAAGCAACCCATCGACCCCACGCTTGGCTATACCACTCAGTTCCTCAAATAGCCCCGCTCCGCACACACATCCGCTGCAAGCGATACCATGATGGGGCTATGTATCGTTGCCCCCTCAAGCTCGCTCTGCAATCGTTTGTCCTCCTCGCCGCCCTTCCGCTAGCCGCACAGCAAGCTCTCCCCGCCAGCGCACACACCTCCAGCGGCATCGAACTCGCAGGCCCGCAGCTTACGCTTCGCATCGACGCACTCCGTCCCGACGTCCTTCGCGTGCGCATGTGGCCCAACGGTCAGCCCGCCGAAGACGCCTCCTGGGCCGTCCTGCCCGCCGCCCGCACCGCCCGCGTCGCCGTCACCGCACAGCCCGACGGCTTCAGCACCTCCGCGCTCCAGGTCAAACTCGGCCACGACCTCCGCCTCACCGTCACCGACCTCGACGGCAACGTCCTCCAGGACGACGCCCTCCCCGTGCAGTGGACTACCGACGGATTTACAGTCACCAAATCCAAGCCCTTCGAAGACCACTTCTTCGGCCTCGGAGACAAGCCTGGTCCGCTCGACCGCAACGGTGAAGCCTTCACCATGTGGAACACCGACAACTTCGGCTGGCAGGAGTCCACCGACCCCATCTACAAGTCCATCCCCTTCTTCCTCGAGATGCACTCCGGTCGCACCATCGGCGTTCTCTTCGACAACACCTTCCGCACCTTCTTCGACTTCGGACGCGCCCGCACCGACCGCTACAGCTTCTCCGCGCCCGCCGGCCCGCTCGACTACTACATCCTCTACGGCCCCGAACCCAAACAGGTCGTCGAAACCTACGCCTGGCTCACCGGCCCCACGCCGCTGCCGCCACTCTGGACTCTCGGCTTCCAGCAGTCGCGCTACACCTACTTCCCGGAAACCCAGGTCGACGAGATAGCCACTCGCCTCCGCGCCGATCACATCCCCACCGACGCCATCTACCTCGACATCGACTATCAGGACAAGAACCGTCCCTTCACCGTCGACAGCGTCAACTACCCCGACTTCCCTGGCATGATCCACCGTCTCGCCGCCGAGCACCTCCGCACCGTCCTCATCACCGACCTCCACATCGCCGACCTCCCCGGTCAGAGCTACGCCCCATACGACTCCGGCCACGCCGGCGACCACTTCGTCAAAGAGAACGGTAAAGAGTACGTTGGCCCCGTCTGGCCCGGCCCCAGCGTATTCCCCGACTTCACCCAGAAGTCAACCCGCGACTGGTGGGGCACGCTCTACAAGAACTTCGTCGACATGAAGGTCGCCGGCTTCTGGAACGACATGAACGAGCCCGCCGTCTTCACCTATCCCACCAAGACCATGCCCGACGACGTCGTCCATCGCATCGACGAGCCAGCCTCGCTCGGCGAAGGCTTCAGCAAACGCACCGCCATGCACCCCGAGATCCACAACGTCTTCGGCATGGAAAACTCCCGCGCCACATGGGACGGCCTCCTCACACTCTCGCCCAACACGCGCCCCTTCGTGCTCACCCGGGCCAGCTACGCCGGCGGACAGCGCTACGCCGCTACCTGGACAGGCGACAACTCCTCCACCTGGAACCACCTCCGCCAGACCACACCGCAGATCGAAAACCTCGGCCTTAGCGGCTTCGCCATGACCGGCGCCGACGTCGGCGGCTTCGCCGGCTCACCCTCCGCAGACCTGCTCACCAAATGGCTCGAAGTCGCTGCCTTCCAGCCCATCGACCGCGACCACTCCGCCAAAGGCACACGCATGCACGAGGTCTGGGTCGACGGCCCCGAGCACGAAACCATCCGCCGCCGCTACATCGAAGAGCGCTACCGGCTGATGCCTTACCTCTACACCATCGCCGAAGAGACCTCGCGCACCGGCCTCCCCATCACCCGCCCGCTCTTCCTGGAGTTCCCCCACGCCACCGCCGACAACCACCCCCTCGACACCGACGCTCCCGGAGAGTTCATGTTCGGCCCTGACATCCTCGTCGCGGCCAGCCCCTCACCCGACGAGATCGCGCCCTACGAAGTTCACCTCCCGCCCGGCATCTGGTACGACTACTGGACCGGCGCGAAGCTCGACCGCCGTCAGTCCATCGCCGCCCGCGACCTCGAGATCCGTGATCCGCTCAAGCCCACCGAGACCGGCAAATCTCCGCTCGCACCCGTCATGATCCAGCCCACGCTCGATCAGCTCCCCATCTACGTCCGCGCCGGCAGCATCATCCCCATGCAGCCCCTCGTACAGTCCACCGAAGAAAAGCCCAACGGCCCTCTAACCCTCCGCGTCTACGCGCCCGCGCCCGACTCCCCCTGCTCCGGCGACCTCTACCAGGACGACGGCATCAGCTACAACTTCCGCAAAGGCGACTCCCTCCGCCTACACCTCACCTGCGCCCTCACCGCTGACGGCGCTCTCACCATCACCATTCCCGCCCCCGAAGGCACCTTCAAACCCTGGTGGACCCAGCTCCGCATCGAGGCCATCGGCCTCGCCACCGCACCCTCCGCCGCCACCACCACCAACGGCAACGCCGCTAAGCTCGACCACACCGCGCTCGGCTACGCCATAACCCTGCCAAACACCGGCAAGCCCCAAACGATCACCCTGCGCTAACGGCTGGCGATCTCGGGGTGCCCCATTCATGACGACAGTCCCATCGTCGGCATGAGTGGGGTGACGCTGCCAGCCCTGGCCCGGCTCGGCAGCCTTTGCTATTGCCGTTGGCTCTCCCTACGGAATCTGCTTCTGAGGTATTCGACCGCCACAAGCATTCCCCCTGGCTACACCCCGGTACCCCGACGCTTCAGCGTCGGGTTTCACAGGTCTTCCAAGAAGACTGGGGCTTCAGACCACAAGGTTTGCTTCTTTCAGGCTCAGCCCTACAAAATCCCCCATTGAAATCCTTACCCGCCCAAGCCAAACCCCCGCCACACCAATTACTCTTAATAACGTAGATTTCCGCAGTCCACGAAGGAGCATCACTTGGCCGTTCCCGTTCGCAACGTAAGTGCCCCCGGCTACATGGCCGACGTACAGATCAAGACCGACACCCGTGCCATGTCCGTGGCCACCGCTCTCTTCTTCATGGTCGGCTTCCTCACCTGCCTCAACGACATCGTCATCCCGCACCTTAAGAGCATCTTCGAGCTCAACTACGCCGAAGTCCTCCTGGTGCAGTTCGCGTTCTTCTCGTCCTACTTCGTCTTCAGCTACCCCGGCGGCAAGCTCGTCGAGCGCGTCGGCTACAAAAAGGCGATGGTCATCGGCCTCCTCGTCATGGCCGCAGGCGCCTGCGGATTTCTGCCCGCCGCCTACCTCGCGCTCTTCCCCGTCTTCCTCGCCGCGCTCATCGTCCTCGCTGCCGGAATGACGGTCGTGCAGGTCGCGGTCAATCCCTACGTCACCGTCATCGGCCCGGCAGCCACCGCCTCCAGCCGACTCAATCTCGCGCAGGCGTTCAACTCCTTCGGCACCTTCATCGCGCCCTTTATCGGCGGTCTGCTCATCCTCGGCGGAGCCACACAACTCACGCCAGAGAAGATGCACACCCTCAGTGCCGCCGCCCTGCAGAGCTACCGCGAAGTCCAGGCCGACACCGTGCGCCTCCCCTATATCGTCATTACCGTCACTCTCGTCCTGCTAGCGGTCGCGCTCGCTGCCATCAAGCTCAAGCCGCAGACTGGCCAAACTGACCTCACGCAGGACTTCCGTCCCGGCGCCTTTGCCGAAGCCCTCTCCAAGCCTGACACCATCTGGCGTCACCCCTGGCTCCTCGCCGGTGCCCTCGGCATCTTCACCTACGTCGGCGCGGAGGTCGCCATCGGCAGCCTGCTGGTCAACTACATGGGCCTGCCCCAGATCGCAGGCCTCAAGGAGTCCGTCGCCGCCAACTTCCTCATGGTCTACTGGGGCGGCGCCATGCTCGGCCGGTTCATCGGCTCGGCCGTCCTGCAGAAGCTCCGCACCGGCCCCGTTCTTGGCACCGCGGCAGTCGTCGCCTTCCTGCTAGTGATCCTCTCTATCGTCACTCACGGCCATCTCGCGATGGGAGCACTCCTCGCGGTCGGCTTCTGCAACTCCATCATGTTCCCGTCCATCTTCACGCTCGGCATTCAGGATCTCGGCCCGCTCACCAGCAAGGGCTCCAGTCTTCTGATCGCCGCCATCCTCGGCGGGGCCATCGTTCCCGAACTCACCGGCGCACTCGCGGACAAGATCGGCCTCCACTCCGCCTTCATCATCCCGGCCATCTGCTACGTCTACATTGCAGCCTTCGGCATCACCGCCATCAAACGCCCACCTGCTTTGGAAAGCCCTCTGGCAGATTCGTACTAAAACCACCGAAACTCAACCAACCCCGAGGCGATGCCTCGGGGTTTTCTATTGCAAAATCCTCTCCCCCTGGAAGCCCCCCATCAAAACCAACAGAGCTCCATTGCAAAAAACCCTCCGCCGCATTTTTGTCGCGACGGGGCTCTCACTCGGCGTGTCCTGTTCCGCACCACGCCTCAAAACTCAACGGGTTCTAAATCTCAGGATAAAAGTCGAAGAACGCATCGATGCTATGCCGCAGCTGCGCCTCAATCTGCTCGCGGCTGCCCTCCAGAATGTGCATCGTAACCTGCGCCTCATTGCCATTCTTCAGCGCGACCGGAGCCGCCTTCACCGCTGCCACTTCATCCGCCGGCAGCAACCTCATTCCGTACACCAACACCAGATCAGCCATACATACAAGATGCCCGAAAGCTCCACAAGATGCGGAGCCGCCAACACATCCGAGCCCAAACTCGCATCTCGTATCTCGACCCTCGCATCTTTCGTAACCCGCTACAATCTAACTAACCTATGTCCGACCAAACCACCGTACGCGACACCGTCATTCTGGGCTCCGGCTGCGCCGGCCTCACCGCCGCCATCTACACCGGCCGAGCCAACCTCAAGCCGCTCGTCTTCGAAGGCCACGAGCCCGGCGGTCAGCTCTCCATCACCACGCTCGTAGAAAACTTCCCCGGCTGGCCTGAGGGCGTCCAGGGTCCCGAGCTCATCGACAATATGAAGAAGCAGGCGACACGCTTCGGTGCCGAGCTCAGGCTCGCGCACCTCACCTCCGCCGATCTCTCCAAGTCACCCTACGTCCTCACCATCGGCAAAGAAACCATCCTTACGCGCACCCTCATCATCGCGTCCGGCGCCAGCGCACGCTGGCTCGGTCTGCCCTCGGAGCAGGCGCTCATCGGCTTCGGCGTCAGCTCCTGCGCCACCTGCGACGGCTTCTTCGCCTCCGGCAAGGAGATCGCCGTCATCGGCGGCGGCGACTCCGCCATGGAAGAGGCCATCTTCCTCACCCGCTTTGCGACCAAGGTCACGATCATCAACCGCACCGAAAACTTCCGCGCCAGCAAGATCATGCTGGAGCGCGCCATCGCCCACCCGCAGATCGAATTCCTCCACAACACCGTCGTCGAAGAGTGCCTCGGCGTCGAAGATAAGGACCTCAAAGGTCTCAAGCTCCACAACACCAAGACCGGCGAGCGCTGGACGCTCCCTGTCAGCTTCATGTTCCTCGGCATCGGCCACATACCCAACGCCAGCGCCTT